>JAYVYV010000236.1:0-10123 GCA_043783985.1 Acidobacteriota bacterium
GATCTGCCGCGCGTAGAACGCGCTCGCCGCCTTCTGGTAGTCCGGGCGGATGAGCGTCAGGAAATGACGGCCCATCAGCTCCCGCTCGCTGCATTGCATCACGCGTACGGCGGCGGGGTTGACGTACGTGAACAGGCCGTTCGCGTCGCAGTAATAAATCAGGTCCTGCGCGTGCTCGACGATGTGGCGCAGCCGCGCTTCGCTGGCGCGCAGCGCGTCGACCGCGAGGTGACGGTCGGTGACGTCGCGGTAGTTGACGACGACCGCGCCGATGGCCGGGTCGTCGAGCCGGCTGACGGCGATCGATTCGATATGGCGCCACCCGCCGTCCTTGTGCCGCATGCGGTACTCGCCCGGGATTGGCACGCCCGGGCGGCGGAGGCATTCCTCGAACGTCGCGCGCGTCGCCGCGACATCGTCCGGATGCATCAGCTCGAACGCGCTGCGCCCCAGGCGCTCCTCGAGCGTGAAGCCCAGGAGCCGCGCCGACGATTCGCTGGCGAACAGGATGCCGCCAGATGCGTCGAGCATGACGATCGCGTCGGCGCTGTTCTCGACGAGCGCGTGAAAGAGCGTGTCCATCAGGGCCGCGGCGTCTCGGACGGACGCGCCGGCACGGGTCGAGCCGCGGGGACAGCTTCCGCACGCGCCACGAGGACGAGGAGGGTCTTCTTCATAACTGGAGGCGACATACCTTAGCATAGGCGTCCGAGTCCATTCGTGCCGCACATCGACCTTGCTTCGTCCGCGTTCGTCCCGGGGGTGACGCCGGTCCGCGTGCACTATCGCGATCACGGTTCCGGGCGCCCGATCCTCATCCTCCACGGCGGGTGGGGGTACGACATCTACCCGTTCGACCGCCAGATCGCGGCGCTGTCCGCATCCCATCGCATCGTCGCGCCCGATCGGACCGGGTACGGCGGATCGGGACGCCTCGGGCGGCAGGAAACCGACTTTCACCATCGCGCCGCGGCGGAAACGTTTGCGGTCATCGACGCGCTGGGCCTCGAGCGGCCGATCGTATGGGGACACAGCGACGGCGCGGTCATCGCGCTGCTGATGGGGCTCGCCGAACCCGGCCGCCTGGGCGGAGTCATCGCCGAAGCCGCGCATTTTTTCCGGCGCAAGCCGGCATCGCGCGAGTTCTTCGAGGCGATGATGCGCGACCCGGACGGACTTGGCGAGCGTGTGACCCTCACGCTTGCGCGGGAGCATGGCGACGGCTGGCGCGATCTGATCCGGACCAATGGCGACGCATGGACACGGATCGCGAACGACCCGTCGGCGCCGGCCGAAGATCTGTACGGCGGCCGCCTCGGCCAGATCCGCGTGCCGACGCTGCTGGTCCACGGCGCGCGCGATCCGCGAACCGAGCCAGGCGAGCTCGAGGCGATGCGCGAGGCGTTGACAGGCACGGCTGACCCCCCCGCCTCCGCAAGGGCTTCGAAGACGCCCGCCGGCGAGGCGGAGGCACGACGGCGGATGCGCCACGTTGCCGTCATGTCCGAAGGCGGCCACAGCCCGCACAGCGAACACGCCACCGCCGACGCCGTCACGCGAGCTGCGCGCGGCTTCCTCGACGCGCTCTCAGGAGACCAGCCCGACGCACGCGCCCTACCTGACCTGCCAGCCCTGCCCCGGCATCCATGAACGCCCTCGAACTGGATCACGTCTCGCGCGACTTCACGACGCCCGACGGACGTGGCTACCGCGCGCTCGAGGACATTTCCCTTTCCGTCTCCGCCGGCTCCTTCGTCGCCATCGTCGGTCCCAGCGGCTGCGGCAAGTCGACGCTGCTGAACATCGCCGCGGGACTGCTGACGCCGTCAGCCGGCGCCGTGCGCGTGGACGGCGGCCCGCTGGCCGGCCTCAACCGCCGCGCGACGTACATGTTTCAGCAGGACGCGCTGCTGCCGTGGAAGACCGTCCGCGAGAACGTGGCGCTCGGGCTGATCCTGGGCGGCGTGCCGAAGCGCGACGCGCACGCGCGCGCCGCGGCATGGCTGTCGCGCGTGGGCCTCGCGGCGTTCGCCGCGCATTACCCGTCGCAGCTGAGCGGCGGTATGCGCAAGCGCGTCGTGATGGCGCAGAACTGGATTCTCGATCGCGGCATCCTCTTGATGGACGAGCCGTTCAGCGCGCTCGACGTCCACACCCGGCAGCGGATGGAAACCGAGCTGCTGGAGTTGTGGGAAGACGGCACCGCAGAGCCCGCCGAGATTGCAGAGCACGATGGGGTGCTCCGTGCTCCGCGATTGCCCCGGTCGAACAAGACGGTGGTCTTCGTCACGCACGATCTCGAAGAAGCGATCGCGCTCGCGGACGAGGTCGTCGTGCTGTCGGCCGGGCCCGCCGCGCGCATCGTCGCGCGGCATCGGGTGACGCTCGAACGCCCGCGCGACCTGATGGAGGTGCGGACGGCGCCCGCCTTCATCGATCTCTACCGCGCAATCTGGGCGGTGCTGCGCGAAGAAGTGATCAAGAGCCAGCGGGCGGTGGTGCATGGGCGAACCTAGGACGGGGGCGTCCGGTTCGACTGTCATCCTGTTCTGGCAGCTCGCGGTGGGCGCCGCCGCGCTGACGCTCTGGCAGGCGCTGGTCTCGCTGAAGATCCTCGATGCGTTCTTCGTCAGCCGGCCGTCCGATATCGCGCGGCGGATCGCCCAATGGGTCGTGACCGGATCGCTCTGGGGGCATCTGGCGGTCACGCTCGAGGAGTCGCTGCTCGGTCTCGTCCTGGGCGCCGCGATGGGCATCGCGCTCGGCTTCTCGTTCGGCCGATCGCCGATGCTCGCGAGCATCTTCGATCCCTACATCAAGATGCTGAACGCGGTCCCGCGCGTCGTGCTGGCGCCGCTGTTCCTGCTGTGGTTCGGCCTCGGCATCTGGTCCAAGGTGGCGCTCGCCGTCACGCTCGTGTTCTTCGTGATGTTCTTCAACACGTACCAGGGCGTGCGCGACGCGGACCGCGTGCTGATCGACAACGTCCGGATGCTCGGCGCGACGGAGCGGCAGCTCGTCCGTCACGTCCTGATTCCGAGCGCGCTGACGTGGATCTTTTCGAGCCTGCAGACGAGCCTCGGATTCGCGATGGTGGGCGCGGTTGTGGGAGAGTATCTGGGCTCGACCCGCGGCCTCGGGTACGTGATCTCCCAGGCCGAGGGCACGTTCGACACGACCGGCGTCTTCGCCGGCATGACGGTCCTGGGTATCGTCGTCGTGATCGTGAGCGCCGGCGTGACCCGGTTGGAGAGATGGTTGCTGCGGTGGAAGGCATGATGAGCGCTGATCCGACACGAAGGCCGCGAAGGACACAGACGTCCGGAACTATCTTTTCCCTGGTCTTCCTGGTGTCCACCATGTTGATCGGTTGTGGGGCCTGCGGGCGCGCATCGACGAGCGGGGCCCGGCACGTCCGCCTCGCGGTCGGCGGCCAGAACCAGATGGTCTACCTGCCGACGACGCTCGCACGGGAGCTGGGATTCTATGGCGAGGAGGGCATCGACGCCGAACTGCAGGACTTCGCCGGCGGTGCCAAGGCGCTGCAGGCGGCCGTCGGCGGCAGCGCGGACGTCGTCTCCGGTTTCTACGACCACACCATCCAGATGGCGGCCGAAGGGCGGGAGTACGTCGCGTTCGTGACGATGCTCAGATTTCCCGGGCTCGTGCTCGTGACCTCCCCCCAGAGCGCGGAGCAGCTGACGACGATCGCGGCCCTGAAAGGGCGCATTGCCGGGGTGACGACCGCGGGTTCCTCGTCGCAGATGCTGCTCACCTCCATGCTGCAGCGCAGCGGGATCGCGCCGGACACCGTCAGCATCACGGCGATCGGCAGCGCGGCCACGGCCATTGCCGCGATCGAGCACGGCAAGGTCGACGTCGGCATGGTGGCGGATCCAGCGGTCACGCTGGTGCGCCGGCGCAACCCCGGCGTGCGCGTGCTCGCGGATCTGCGGACGGCCGACGGCGTCAACGCGGCGCTCGGCACCCGCGCGTACCCGGCGTCCGTGCTCTACGCCAGGGGCGACTGGATCCGCGCGAACCGCGACACGGCGGCGCGGCTCGCGCGCGCCATCACGCGGACGCTGGCGTGGATGCAGACCCACACGCCGCAGGAAATCGCGGACAAGACGCCGAAAACGCTCCGCGGCGAAGACGACGCCCTGTACGTCGAGGCGCTGACGGCGTCGATGCCGATGTTCTCGCCGGACGGTCTCATGGCCGCCGAGGGGGCCGAGGCCGTGCGGACGCTCCTCGCCGGCTCGATGGACAAAGTGCGGACCGCGACCATCGAGGTGTCCAAGACCTACACCAACGAATTCGTTCATGGACGCTAAGGCCCTGCTGTTCGCCGGGCTCGGTGCGATGCTGTTGCTCTACGCGGTGACGGTGTTTCGCGGAGGTCTCGTCATGCCGACCGTGGCGCAATCCGCGATCGGTTTCGTGACGGCGTTCTTCGACACCCTGGGCGTCGGATCGTTTGCGACCACGACGGCGGTCTACAAGCTGCGCAACATGGTGCCGGTGGCGCGCATTCCGGGAACGCTGAACGTCGGGCACGCGCTCTCCACGATCGCGCAGGCCTTCATCTACACCAAGCTCGTGCCGGTGGATGCCACGACGCTGATCCTGATGATCGTGGCGGCGTCGGCCGGCTCCTGGGTGGGCGTGGGCGTGGTCGTGCGGTGGCCGAGGCGCACAATCCAGATCGGGATGGGGGTGGCGCTGCTGGGCGCCGCCGCGCTGATGCTCATGACCCAGCTCGCCATCGTGCCCGGCGGCGGCGATGCCCTCGGCCTCACGGGGACGCGGCTGTGGATCGGACTCGGGGGCAACTTCGTGCTGGGGATGCTGATGATGCTGGGCATCGGCCTGTATGCGCCGTGCATGATTTTGGTCAGCCTGCTGGGGATGGCGCCGACGGCGGCGTTCCCGATCATGATGGGATCGTGCGCGTTCCTGATGCCGATCAGCAGCGTGCGGTTCGTGAGGACGCGTACCTACGACGGCCGGGCGGCGCTCGGCCTGGCGCTCGGCGGCCTGCCGGCGGTGCTGATCGCGGCCTATGTCGTGCAGTCCATGTCGCTCGATGCGGTGCGCTGGCTCGTGCTGATCGTCGTCGTCTACACGTCGCTGAACATGCTCGCGACGGCGAAGGCGGACGCGCCGGGCGCGGAGGCCGCGGTTGCGTAAACCCGTCGTCCTCATCACGGGGGCCGGCGGCGAAATCGGCCACGGGCTCGTGACGCGCCTTTCCGGATCGGGATCGTTGATCATCACCCTCGACGTCAGCCCGCTCCACGCGTCGCTGGCGCCGCTCGTGACGCGCGAGTTCACCGGGTCGATTACCGACCTCGCGCTGCTCGATCGCGTGCTCGCCGAATTCGAGGTGGACCGCGTGTTCCACCTGGCGGCCCTGCTCTCGACGCGATCCGAATTCACGCCCGTGACCGCACACCACGTGAACGTCGACGGCACGCTGAACCTGCTCGAATTCGCGCAGCACCAGGGCGAATCGCACGGCCGGCCGGTCACCTTCATCTATCCCTCGTCGATCGCCGCCTACGGCCTTCCGAATCTCGAGACGAAGACGCGCGCCGGCGCGGTCACCGAGGATCAGTACGCGCATCCGACGACGATGTACGGGTGCAACAAGCTGTACTGCGAGCAGCTGGGTCATTACTACGCGCGGTTCTACAAGCAGCTGTCGGCCGACGCGATCGCGCGGGTCGACTTCCGGTGCGTCCGTTTTCCCGGGCTGATTTCGGCGATGACGGTGCCCTCCGGAGGCACGTCGGACTACGCGCCGGAGATGATTCACGCGGCCGCGAAGGGGGAGCCGTACGACTGCTTCGTGCGGCCCGACACCACGATTCCGTTCATGGCGATGCCCGACGGCGTGGACGCGCTGCTGGCGCTGGCCGCGGCGCCGCGGGGTCGCCTCACGCGCGCCGCTTACAACCTCGCCGCGTTCAACCCGTCGGCGGCCGAGATCCGTGCGGTCGTCGTCGCGGCCTTTCCCGACGCGAGGATCGGCTACACGGTGGACGCGAAGCGACAGGGCATCGTCGATTCGTGGCCGGCCGCCGTGGACGACTCCGCCGCCCGCCGGGACTGGGGCTTCGCTCCGACGTACGATTTCGAGCGCGCCTTCCGCGAGTACCTGATCCCGACCATCCGCAAACGGTACCGCCGCTGACCGATGACGATCGACGCGGCAACTGCGGAACACGCAGACGCCGGACCTGCGCTTCGGGCTCGGCGCGTTCCGCGTTTCACCTCGTCGCGGGTAAGATGAGCGCTGCGATGGATGCCGTAACCGCATTCGCTCCGGCGACCGTGTCGAACGTCGCGTGCGGGTTCGACGTGCTCGGATTCGCGCTGCAGGCGCCCGGCGACGAGGTCACGGCGCGCCTCGCCGCGTCCGGCGTGCGGATCGACGACATCACCGGTGATCAGGGGCGGCTGCCGCGGGATGCGGCGAAGAACACCGCCGGTGTCGCGGCGCAGGCGCTCCTGACCATCCTCGGCGAGACGCGCGGCGTCGCGCTGACGATCCGCAAGGGGCTGCCGCTGTCGAGCGGTCTCGGCGGGAGCGCCGCCAGCGCGGTCGCGGCGGTGGTCGCCGTCGACGGACTGTTCAACGCGCGTACACCGCTGGCGACGCTGATGGCGTGCGCCTTCGAAGGCGAGCGTGTCGGCGCGGGCTCCGCGCACGGCGACAACATCGGCCCCGCCGTGTACGGGGGCTTCGTGCTGGTGCGCGTGCCGAACCCGCCCGACGTGGTGCGGCTGCCGGTGCCGGCCGGCCTCACGGCGGTGGTCGTTCATCCCGATCTGGAGATCGAAACGGCGCGCGCGCGCGCCCTGCTCGGGACCACGGTGCCGCTGGGAGACGCCATCCGCCAATGGGCCAACCTCGGCGCGTTCGTCGACGCGCTGCACCGGTCCGACTTCGACCTGATGGCGCGCTCGCTCGAGGACACGATTGCCGAGCCGCGCCGGGCATCGCTCGTGCCGGGCCTGGCGCAGATCAAACAGGCGGCGGCCGACGCGGGCGCCCTGGGCTGCAGTCTCTCCGGCTCGGGGCCGTCGCTGTTCGCGCTGTGCCGCGACGCGGCGTCCGCCCAGGCCGTGGCCGCCGCGATGACGGCCGCCGTCAGACGGCATATCGGCGGGGAGCCGCAGACCTACGTGTCGCCGATCGCCCCGCACGGCGCGCGCGTCGTGCCGACATGCAGTTCGTAACCACGCGCGGCGGCGCGCCGCCCGTGTCGTTCACCGCGGCGCTGTTCGCGGGGCTCGCCCCGGACGGCGGCCTCTACGTCCCCGAGACGATCGAGCCCTGGACCGCCGGCGAGCTCGCGCGGTTGTCGCGCCGCACGCTGACCGAGATCGCGCTGCGCGCGCTTCGGCCGTTCACGCGCGGCGACCTCGATCCCGCCACGCTCGAAGCCGTCGTGGTCGAGGCGCTGAACTTTCCGATCCCCCTGGTGGACGTGCAGCCGGGCATCTGCTCGCTCGAGCTGTTCCACGGCCCGACGTTCGCGTTCAAGGACGTCGGCGCGCGCGTGATGGCGCGACTGATGGCCTCGCGCCATCGCGGCGACGATCCGCTCACCGTCCTCGCCGCGACATCGGGGGACACCGGCAGCGCCGTCGCGCACGCGTTTCACGGCGTGCCCAACACGCGGGTCGTGATCCTCTATCCGGACGGCCGCGTCAGCCCCACCCAGGAAGCGCAGTTGACGATGTTCAACGGCGAGCGGGGGAACGTGCGGGCCTACGCGGTGGCCGGCAGCTTCGACGACTGTCACCGGCTGACGCGCGAAGCCTACGCCGATCCGGATCTGCGCCGCAGCATGAGGCTTACCTCCGCCAACTCAGTGAACGTCGGCCGTCTGCTCCCGCAGTCGGTGTACTACTTTCACGCGATCGCGCAGCTGCAGGCGGCGTCGCATGTCGCGCGGGGATCGAGCGTAACGCGGGGCGCCGGCCCCGCGGACGTCGTCTTTTCGACGCCGAGCGGCAATTTCGGCAACCTGACCGCCGGCCTCATGGCGAAGCGCGCGGGGCTGCCCATCGCCCGCTTCGTCGCCGCGACCAACGCCAACGATGTCGTCCCGGCCTATCTCGAGACCGGCCGGTTCGAGCCGCGGCCGTCGCTCGCGACGCTCTCGAACGCGATGGACGTCGGCCACCCCAGCAACTTCGACCGCATGCTCTGGCTGTACGGCAGCGACGTCGACGCGATGCGCCGCGACGTCACCGGATGCCGGTTCAGCGACGACGACGTGCGCGCGACGATCAAGCGCGTGTACGAAGAACACGGCTACCTGCTCGATCCGCACAGCGCGATTGCGTACTTGGGGCTGGACGGGCGCCCCGGGGTCTTTCTGTCGACCGCGCATCCGGCGAAGTTCGCCGAGATCGTCGAGCCGATCATCGGCCGGCCGGTCGACACGCCCCCGGCGCTGGCCGAGGCGCTCAGCGGCCCGCAGCATGTGATCCGGATCAGGGCGTCGCTCGATCGCCTGCTGGGGATGCTCGATGGCTGAACGGCTGCGCTATCGGGCTGACGTGCTCGAGCAGCTGCTCGCGCACGGCGTCCGTCCGTCCGGGGACACGCGGCCGGAGCTGGTGCGCGATTTCGTCCGCGATCTCTACAAGTACGAAATCCGCTGCCTGCGCGAACGCTACGTGCGGCGGGCCTTTCCGAAGGGTGAATACGCGGGCCGCGTCGATGCATTGCGGCGCCGGTATCCGGTGCTCGCCCTGCGGCCGCTCGAGTTCATCGAGCCCGAGACCCTCGGTGCGAGCGTCATGAACGGAGAACGGTGTGATTGCGATTGAGATCCGTGAGCCCGGAGAGCCCGACGTGCTCGTGCCCGTGGAGCGGCCCACGCCGGCGCCCGCCGAGGGCGAAGTGCTGATCCGCGTGGTGGCGGCCGGCGTGAACCGCCCCGACGTCTTCCAGCGGCGTGGACGGTATCCGCCTCCGCCCGGCGCGTCGGATATTCCCGGCCTCGAAGTGTCCGGCGTGATCGAGGCAGTGGGGCCCGGCGCCGCCGGCTGGCGCGTGGGCGATGCGGTCTGCGCCCTCGTGACGGGCGGCGGCTATGCCGAATACTGCGTCGCGCCGGCGCCGCAGTGCCTGCCGGTGCCGCGCGCCATGGACGTCGCGACCGCCGGCGCGATTCCGGAAACATTCTTCACGGTCTGGACGAACGTGTTCCAGCGGGGGCGCCTGCAGCCCGGCGAGTCGATCCTCGTGCACGGCGGCTCCAGCGGTATCGGCACGACGGCGATTCAGCTGGCCACGACGAAGGGATCGCGCGTGTTCGCGACCGCCGGGTCGGCGGAGAAATGCGCGGCCTGCGAGCGGCTCGGCGCCGAGCGCGCCATCAACTATCGCGACGCCGACTTCGTCGCCGTGATCCGCGACCTGACCGGCGGGCGCGGCGTCGACGTCGTGCTCGACATGGTCGGCGGCGACTACTTCGCGCGCAACATCGAGGCGCTGGCGGTCGAGGGGCGACTCGTCGAGATCGCGACGCTGCACGGCGTGAAGGCCGAGGTGAACATCCAGACCATCATGGGGCGGCGGCTGACGATCACCGGATCCACGCTGCGCCCGAGGCCGATCGCCGACAAGGCGGCCATCGCCGCCGAGCTGAGGCAGCATGTCTGGCCGCTGTTCGAATCGGGCGCGGTGAAGCCGATCGTCCACGCCACGTTCCCGCTCCGCCACGCGGCCGAGGCGCACCGTGTGATGGAATCGGGCGCCCACATCGGCAAGCTCCTGCTCGTCACAGAGAATTGAGTAATCGGGTAATCTGGTAACTGGATAATCGATCGCGCCATCAATTACCCAATTACCCAATTACCCAATTACCCAATTCCCGGATGCTGACATGGACAACATCACGAGCCTGCAGATTGCCGACGGTAAGGTCGGCGCCGGCGCCGAGGCGACGGCCGGCAAGACCGTGTCGGTGCACTACACCGGCTGGCTGTACGATCCCAAGACCGCCGACCACAAGGGCAAGAAGTTCGACAGCTCGAAGGATCACGGCGACCCGTTCGAGTTCAAGCTCGGCGCCCGCCAGGTGATCGCCGGCTG
>JAYVYV010000237.1:0-10119 GCA_043783985.1 Acidobacteriota bacterium
CTGAAGCACGAGCTCGAGTACCTCCGCGGCACGCAGCAGGACATCTACGAGTTCGACAAGATCGTCGGCCAGAGCGCGGCGCTCCAGCACGTGCTCGACATCGTGAAGAAGGTGGCGAAGAGCAACACGACCGTGCTCATCCGCGGTGAAACGGGGACCGGCAAGGAGCTGATCGCCGGCGCGACGCACCATAACTCGTTGCGCGTGAACCGCAACTTCGTGAAGGTGAACTGCGCGGCGCTGCAGGAGAACCTGCTCGAGTCCGAGCTCTTCGGCCACGAGAAGGGCGCGTTCACCGGCGCCGACAAGCAGCGGATCGGCCGCTTCGAGCAGGCGGACGGCGGCACGCTGTTCCTCGACGAGATCGGCGACATGAGCCCGAGCACGCAGGCGAAGATCCTCCGCGTCCTGCAGGAGCACGAGTTCGAGCGCCTGGGCGGCACCCGGACGCTGCGGGTCGACGTGCGGCTGATCGCCGCCACCAACCGCGATCTCTCCGGCATGGTGCAGGCGGGACAGTTCCGCGAAGACCTGTACTACCGCCTCAACGTCGTCTCGATCGAGATGCCGCCGCTGCGGGAGCGCAAGGACGACATCGTGCCGCTGGCGCTGACCTTTATCCGCAAGTTCTCGGGCGAGCTGAAGAAGAAGATCGACGGCCTGGAGCCCGAGGCGCAGAAGCTGCTGATGCGCTACAACTGGCCGGGCAACATCCGGGAGCTCGAGAACACGATCGAGCGGTCGATGCTGCTCGCCGAGGGGCGCGCCATCGCGTCCGGCGATCTCCGGCTCGGCGAAGTGGCGACCGCCGGCGGATTGCGCGATCAGTCGTCGGTCGTCAAGATTCCGCCGACCGGCATCCCCCTCGAGGACATCGAACGGCACGCGCTCGTGGAAGCATTGAAGATGTCCAACTGGGTGCAGAAGGACGCGGCGGAGCTGCTGTCGATCAGCCCGCGCGTGATGAACTACAAAATCAAGACGCTGAACATCGAGTTCCCGAGAGGCCGGCGCGCGGCGCCGCTGGTCGCGCAAGCCTCGTAGCGGGAGAAGTCTGGTTTTTCGCGTCCGCGGTGTCCCGCCCCGGTGATTCGCCGACAGAATTCCCGGACGGGGCATCGGGCATCGCGCCTCGCGGCGTTGCTCCTCGCTCACATACGCCCCGTATGCTCGCGCGTCGCGCCTGGCGATCCGGGCGCCGCGCCCGGGACTAGGTCGCCTTCGCGCGCGGGTGGGACTTGCGATAGACCTCGAGCAGCTGCGCGGCGTCCACGTGCGTGTAACGCTGCGTCGTGCTGAGACGCGCGTGGCCGAGCAGTTCCTGGATCACGCGCAGATCGGCGCCACGCTGAAGCAGGTGGGTCGCGAACGAATGGCGCAGCGCATGAGGGCTGATGCCCGTACGTGCACTGGTTGCAGTGACATAGCGGCGCACCAGGCGATCGATGCTCCGCGTGGTCAGGCGGCTTCCGCGAAAGTTCAGGAACAACGGATCGCGTTTGCGGCCATGGTCCGCCCGATGGCGGACACGACCGGAGCCGCCTGCGTCGCGGCCGGAGCGCCGGCCGTGCCCGGCTGGCGCCGGACCTGACTGCAACAGCGTGTCCCGACCCTTGAGGTATTCTCGCACCGCTTTCGCGGCGCTGCCGTTGAACGGGACGATCCGCTCCCTGCCGCCCTTGCCCAGCACCCGTACCATCTTCGCGCTCAGGTTCACGTCGTCCACGTCGAGTCCGGCGAGCTCGCTGAGGCGCAGGCCCGAGGCGTAGAACAGCTCGAGGATCGCGCGGTCGCGTCGCGCCAACACGGTGTCGCCCGCCGGCGATTCGATCAGCTTCGACATCTCGTCTTCCGACAAATGCGCCGGCATGCGGATCTCGCGCTTCGGCGTCGCCACCAGCGCGCCCGGGTCGTCGTCGATCAGCCCCTCACGCCGCAGGTAGCGCAGGAACGTCCGCGCGGCGGCGAGCTTGCGCGCGGCGCTGGCGCGCGCGAGCCCCTGACTGTGGAGGGCGCCGAGAAAACCACGGAGGGCGAGGCGGTCCAGCTGCGTCGGCGCCAGGTCTCGCGCCTTCACGCCGGCGGCCGCCGCGGCATGGGCGAGAAACTGCGTCAGATCGCTGTCGTAGGCGCGCACGGTATGCGCCGACGCATTCCGGTTAAGCGCGAGATACTGCAGGAAGGCTTTGAGATGTGCGGTCATGGATCCACTGCTGCAGATCGGCCAGCGCGCGCTCGGACAGCGCCAGGTTGCGCACTTTCTTGCCGCGCGGCGCCGTGTCCAGTGCCTGGATGATCCCGAACGTGATGTTCGACGGCTCGTAGTGCGACGGGTTCGCATGCGACACGTAGTACGCCAGCGCGCCGATCGCCGTCGTGCGCGGCGGGGAGCACACCGGCTCCCCTTTCGCGAGCGCGGCCGCGTGGATGCCGGCGAGCAGCCCCGACGCGGCCGATTCGACGTAGCCCTCGACGCCGGACATCTGCCCCGCGAAGAACAGCGTGGGACGCGCGCGCACCTGCCACGTGTCGGCGAGCACGGCCGGCCCGTTCACGTAGGTGTTGCGGTGCACCATGCCGAATCGGACGAACTCCGCCGCCTCGAGGCCGGGAATCATCCGCAGCACGCGCGCCTGGTCGCCCCACTTGATCTGCGTCTGGAAGCCGACGAGGCTGAAATGATCGCCCGCGAGGTTGTCCTGCCGAAGCTGCACGGCGGCGTAGGGCTCCCGTCCGGTGCGCGGATCGATCAGGCCGACCGGTTTCATCGGACCGAAGCGCAGCGTGTCGTGCCCGCGGTGCGCCATCACCTCGATCGGCAGGCAGCCTTCGAAGAACCGCTCCTTGTCGAAATCGTGCACCGTCGCCGACTCCGCCGTCACCAGCGCCCGGTAGAACCCGTCGTACTCGTCGCGCGTCAGCGGGCAGTTCAGATAGTCGCCTTCGCCGTCGTCCACGCCGCACGCCGGGCCGACGCGCGGTTCGGCCCCTACGCCTCTGAGGCTCCTGTCCCAGCGCGACTGGCGGAAGACCTTCGACCGATCGATCGTGTCGGCCAGCACGATCGGGCTGATCGCATCGTAGAAATAGAGATGCGCCTGGCCGACCAGCGAGGCGAGGTCCGCCGACAGCGCGTCCGACGTCAGCGGACCGGTGGCCACGATCACCGGCTCCTCGCCGCTCGACGCGGGAATCGACGCGATTTCTTCGCGGACGATCGTGATCAGCGGGTGCGTGGTGAGCGTCCGCGTGACGATCTCGGCGAAGCGATCGCGGTCGACCGCGAGCGCCGCGCCCGCCGGCACGCGGCTGGCCTCCGCGGCGCGCATCACGAGCGAGTCGAGGACCCGCATCTCTGCCTTCAGCAGGCCGACGGCGTTGTCGAGTTTGTCGCCGCGAAAGGAGTTGCTGCACACCAACTCGGCGAGCCGGTCGGTCTTGTGGACGGCGGTCGGACGAACCGGTCGCATCTCGTAGAGCGTCACCGGCACGCCGCGGGACGCCGCCTGCCAGGCGGCTTCGGAGCCCGCGAGGCCGCCGCCGACGATTCGGATGGTCATCAGCTCGCGCGCTTGCGGACCGCGCGCTTTCCGCCCGCGGCCTTCGGGAGCGTCTTGGCCTTGGCTTTTGCTCTCGCCGCCGGCGCCGGCTTGGCGGCGCCGGCTTCGGCTACCTTGGTTGGTCGGCGTCCCCGTCCGCGCGCCGCGGTGCCGCGGCGGCCGCGGCGCGGCTCTCGCGGCGGCGCGCCACGGCGCGCTTCGAGCAGCGCCTGCGCTTCTTCGAGCGTGATGGTCGCGGGGTCGCCGCCTCTCGGGATCGAGGCATTGACGTTCCCGTCGGTGACGTAAGGACCGAAGCGTCCTTCGAGCACCTGCAGGGCGGTCCCTCCGTCAGGAACCTCGATCTTCCGGATCACGCGCTTGGCTGCCTGACGGGCGGAGCGCTTCGGCGCGGCCAGCAGCGCCAGCGCGCGCGGCAGATCGACGGTGAACAGATCGTCGGTCTCCTCGAGCGACCGGTAGTCGTCGCCCTTCTTGATATACGGACCGAACCGGCCGAGGCCCGCGACGATCACCTCGCCCGATTCCGGGTCCGCGCCGAGATCGCGCGGCAGTTCGAGCAACTTCAGCGCATCGTCGAGCGTGACGCTGGACTCGGTCATCGCGCCGGTGAGCGACGAGCGCTTCGGCTTTTCCTTGCTCTTCTCGGGGGTCTCGCCCAACTGCACGTACACGCCGAAGCGGCCGTTGATGACGTAGACCTTCATGCCGGTCTTGGGATCGTCGCCGAGCGTGCGCGGTCCCGCGGCCTTGGCGCGGATCAGCGCCATCGCCTTCTCGATCGACAGGTCGGCCGGCGCCTGCGTCGGCGGAAGCCCCGCGGTCCTGCCCGGACCGCCCTCCCCCTGCTGCAGGAACGGCCCGTACCGCCCGATGCGCACGCGCACCTTGTCGCCCGACTCGGGATCGACGCCGACGTCGATCAGCGGGTACTCCGCGTTCTCCTGCGCCTGCCTGACCGCTTCTTCCAGCCCGCGGTGATGCGTGTCGCCGCGGTAGAACTGCTTGATGAAGTCGAGCCACTCGCGCTCGCCGCGCGAGATCTGGTCGAGGTCCTCCTCCATCTCCGCCGTGAACTCGACGTCGATCAGGTCGCCGAAGTGCTCGCGCAGCAGGCGGGTGACCGCAAACGCCGTAAAGCTGGGGACGAGCGCCTTGCCCTGGCGGAACACGTAGCCGCGGCGCTCGATCGTGCCGATCGTGGCGGCGAACGTCGACGGACGGCCGACGCCGATCCGTTCGAGCTCCTTGATGAGGGACGCTTCGGTGTAGCGCGCCGGCGGGTTCGTTTCGTGCCCGACCGGATCGAGGCCGGCGAGGCGCACCCGCGCCTTGTCTCGGTCGACCGGCTCGCCCACGGAGAGCGTCGGGAGCACCGTCTCCTGCTCTTCGAGCTCGGCCGACGGATCGTCGCTCCCCTCGACATAGGCGCGCCGAAAGCCGGCGAACTCGATCGCTTTTCCTGATGACGAGAACACCGCCTGCTGACCGTTGTCCGCGGCGGCCGAGATCTCGATGTTGGTGCGCAGCACGCGCGCGTCGACCATCTGCGACGCCATCGTGCGCTTCCAGATCAGCTCGTAGAGGCGCAGATCGTCGCCGCTCAGCAGGTCTCCCAGCGCCGCGGCGGCGCTGGTGAACTCGGTCGGCCGGATCGCCTCGTGCGCCTCCTGCGCGTTCTTCACCTTCGTCGCGTAGCGGCGCGGGCCCGCGTAGTAGTCGCCGCCGAACATCTCGCGGATCGCGCTCGCCGACGCCGCCAGCGCTTCGTCGCTCAACGTGGTGGAATCGGTGCGGTGATAGGAGATGTGGCCGTCCTGGAACAACCGCTGCGCGGCCTGCATGGTCCGCTGCGTCGAGAAGCCGAGCTTGCGGCTCGCTTCCTGTGTCAGCGTCGACGTCGTGAACGGGGCGGCCGGACGCTCGACGCCCGGCTTCGCCTCAACGCTCGTGACCGACCAGGGCAGGTTGCCTTCGAGCACCCCGGCGAGCTTTGCGGCGTCGTCGTCGGACAGCAGACGCACGTTCCTGCCGGTCAGCACGCCCTGCTGATCGAAGTCCTTGCCGGTGGCGACGCGCACGTCGCCGACGCGCGTCAGCGTGCCGGGAAACGTCCGCCCTTCGGCCGTGAACCGCGCGTTGAGGTCCGCGTAGCGCGCCGCCCGAAATGCCAGGCGCTCCTCCTCCCGATCGACGATGAGGCGGACGGCGACGCTCTGGACGCGGCCGGCGCTCAGGCCGGTCTGGACTTTCTTCCACAGCACCGGCGACAACGTGTAGCCGTAGAGCCGGTCGAGAATGCGGCGGCTCTCCTGCGCGCGCACCAGGTTGTCGTCGACGTCGTGCGCTTCGGCAATCGCCTGCTCGACCGCCTTCTTGGTGATCTCGTGAAAGACGATGCGCTTGACGGGGACTTTTGGCTTCAACACCTCGAGGAGATGCCAGCTGATCGACTCGCCTTCGCGGTCGGGGTCGGTCGCCAGCATCACGGCGGAGGCGCCCTTCAACGCCGCTTTCAGCTCCGCGACGTTCTTGCGCTTGTCGTCCGGCACCACGTAGTACGGCTTGAAGTCCCCTTCCGTGTCGACGCCGATGCGCCCCCACTTCTTCTTCTTGATCTCTTCGGGCACCTGACTGGCTGAGTCGGGCAGATCCCGTACGTGTCCGAAGCTCGATTTGACCGTATACCGATCGCCGAGGAATCGCTCCAGCGTGCGCGCCTTCGTGGGCGATTCCACGATTACGAGGGTTTTTGCCATTGTCCCGCTTCACCCTAACACGTTCTGTCAATCCGGACGAACCGTCCGCCCCCGACGCGGCGCACCCTGCCCTGCAGTTCCAGCTCGAAGAGCCGCGGCAGCAAACGGGATGGTTTCAGGCCGGATCGCCCCGAAATCTCGTCGAGATCGCACGCCTCGCCGGGAATCAGACAGGCGAGCACGGGATCAAGTTTCGGGGTCAGACCCCGTCCATGCTCAGCACTCGGGGGTCGGACCCCGGTGATACGTCCGTCCTCGGCTCCCGCGGGTCTGACCCCGGTGCCGCACATGCCCAGCTCCTCGAGAATATCGGCCGCGGACTCCACGATCCGTGCACCGTCGCGCAACAGCGCGTGGGCGCCGCGGTTGCGGCCGCTGAGGACGTTGCCGGGCACCGCCAGCACGTCGCGTCCCTGATCGAGCGCGCAGCGCGCCGTGATGAGCGACCCGCTCTTCTCGCCCGCCTCGATGACGACGACCGCGCGCGACAGGCCGCTGATGATCCGGTTGCGCAGTGGAAAGAACCACTGCTGCGGGCGGGTGCCGGGCACGAGCTCGCTGATCACCGCGCCGCGCGTGTCGATCGCCCTGGCGAGCGGCGCGTGCTCGGGCGGATAGAGGACGTCGACGCCCGAGCCGAGCACCGCCACGGTGACGCCGCCGGCGTCGAGCGCGCCCCGGTGCGCGGCGGAGTCGACGCCGCGCGCCAGGCCGCTGACGATGACCAGGCCGCACGCGGCCAGGTCGCCCGCGAGTTGTTCGGCGACGGCGAGGCCGTAGGCCGACGCGGCGCGCGATCCGACGATCGCCACCGCCGGCGCGCTCAGCGCGTCGGCGCAGCCGCGCGTCCACAACACCGGCGGCGGATCCGCGAGCGTCGTCAGCGCGACCGGATAGGACGGGGCGCTCCACGGGATCGCCGTGATCGACGCGGCGCCTGCCCGGCGGATCGCGTCCTCCGCCAGCACGCGCACGTCGATGACATCGTGGGGTTCGTCACGCGGGCAGGCGATGAGCCGCCGCAGTACGGCGCCTGGCGGGTCGCCTCTGCGTAGCCAGTCGGCCGCGACTCGCCAGCACCAGGGCGGGAGAAGGGAGAGGGCAACGAACTCCGACAGATCGGTCATGACCGCACCTCATGCGGGTGCGGGCTGACCTCCCTGACGACAGTATACCCCCGTGTCTTGGTGGGAACCTCCAGAGGACAGCGCCGACCGCGTTTCGTAAAGTGTCGGGGGTGCCAACGGTCGAAATTGGGCTGTTTTCCGTCGCGAGGCGTGGCATATAGCTTGCTCGATTCGTCATGCGAGTACGCTATAGTGGCCGGGAAACACCTATGAAATTGCCTGTCGTGGCTCTCGTCGTGTGCGCGGCGACCGCGGCGGCCTCGCCGTCGTTGGCCGACGCAAAGAGCGACGCAAAATCGCAGGTCGAATTCGGCATCAACGTCGCCCAGCGTGGACTCTGGCGCGAGGCGATTTACCGGTGGCAGAAAGCGACCGAGATCGATCCCACCTACGCCGCGGCCTACAACGACCTCGCGATCGCCTACGAGCACGAGGGGCAGCTCGACAAGGCGCGCAAGGCGTACGACAAGGCGCTCGAGCTGGATCCGAACAACAGCCAGGTCCGTCAGAACTACGAGCTCTTCAAGGAAATCAATGACCGGACCAGCCAGGGCAAACAGAAGTAGGCTCGCGCTTGCGGCCGTCGCGGCCTGCTGCGCGACGCTGGCGCTCGCGTGCGGGCCGGATTTCTACGAGATTCCGATCGAAACGCCCATCCAGCCGAAGATGGACGTGTCGCCGTTCCAGCGCGTGCTGGTCGTCGGCTTCGTCGCCGGCGGCAGCGAAGACGTGGACGCGAACCAGGAAACCGTACGTCTGCTCCGCAGCCAGCTGCGCACGAAGTCGTCGCTGAAAGTCATCGACGCCGATATCCTGCCGCTCATCGACATCGCGAAAGAACAGAGCCTGGGCGCGTCGGGCAACTCGCCCGACGACGTCACGTCGGGAACGACCCCGTCGGCCCGCCCCGCGGGTCAGACGCTGGCGCTGCCCAAGGACATCAAGGAAGAAAAGGATCTTGAGCCGTACGAACGGCTCTTCGCGAACACCGCCTACTGGAAACGCATCGGCGAGGAGTTCCAGAACCCGCTGATCGTCACAGGCACGGTGCTGTTCTCGAGCCGCTCGACCTCGGGGTTCGTGCAGCGCGATCAGGAGACGTACGACAGCCTCGGCCGCCGCATCGTGCGCCCCGTGCGACAGTACATGGAGCGTAAAGGCTTCATCCTGCGTCCCAAGTTCGTGTTCATCGACGGCCGCACCGGGGCGACGATGTACTCGGAAAGCTACCGCGAGGAGATTCTCTACAACGCGCAGCAGAACACGCCGGCGTTGTCCTCGTATTTCGAGCTGATGGACCGGCTGGTGCCGAACTTCCTGAGCGCCCTGAGCAGCCAGAAGATCCGCGGGACGCGCGTGCTGCTGAAGTAATAAACCTCGTGCTCGCAGGATCCCCGGGACCAGCCCTCAGTGTTGGTAACTCTTTACACCTGAGCGACTTCGATAGTAAACTATCCCCTTTGCACAGGTGCCGATTATGTACGCAATCATTCAGACCGGGGGCCATCAGGTCAAGGTGACGCCGGGCGGCGTCGCGACCCTGTATGGGACCGCCGGCGAGCCGGGCGCGGAGATCACCCTGGATCAGGTGCTGATCGTCGAAAAAGACGGCGGCGAGATCCTCGCGGGCGCGCCGTTCGTCGCCAACGCGCGGGTCACGGCGGTCGTCGACGGGGAGGCCCGCGGGCCGAAGATCCGCGTCTTCAAGAAGAAGCGCCGCAAAGGGATGCGCCGGACCAAGGGTCACCGCTCGTTCCTCACCACGGTTCGCATCAAGGACATCCTTCTCTAGCGACGACGGGATACAGCAATGGCTCATAAAAAGGGACAAGGCAGCTCGCGCAACGGCCGCGACTCGAATTCGCAGCGGCTCGGCGTGAAGGCGCACGACGGCAACGTCGTGACCGGCGGCACCATCATCGTCCGCCAGCGCGGACGGCGTTTTCAGGCTGGCCTGAACGCGGGCCTCGGCAAGGACGACACGATCTTCGCGAAGACCGCCGGACGTGTGAAGTTCGAGGACCACGGCGCGCGCGGCCGGGTCATCAGCATCCAGCCGCTCGAGTAACTTGTTCGTCGACGAAGTCGACATTCACGTTGAAGCGGGCCACGGCGGGCGCGGCTGCCTCGCCTTCAGGCGCGAGAAGTTCGTCCCGCGCGGCGGCCCGAGCGGCGGCGACGGCGGTCACGGCGGGTCGGTGTACATCGTCGCCAGCCCGCACATCAATACCCTCATCAATTTCCGCTACCATCCGTTGTCCGACGCCGAACCCGGCCAGCACGGCATGGGCTCGAATTGTACGGGCGCTGGGGGCAAGGACCTCGAGCTCGCCGTCCCGATCGGCACTCTGGTCTACGAGAAGTCCGCGGAGCCCGCCGATCCCGAACGTCCCTACACGCTGATCGCCGATCTCGCCGAAGAGGGACAGCGCGTCCTGGTCGCCAAAGGCGGACGGGGCGGCATGGGCAACGCGCGGTTCGCGACGGCCACCAACCGCGCGCCGCGCAAGGTGCAGCCTGGGGAGCCTGGAGAAATCAAGGATCTGCGGCTCGAGCTGAAGCTGCTCGCCGACGTCGGGCTCGTCGGCTTCCCCAACGCCGGCAAGTCGACGATGATCGCGCGCATTTCGGCGGCGAGGCCGAAGATCGCCGATTACCCGTTCACCACGCTCG
>JAYVYV010000238.1:0-10103 GCA_043783985.1 Acidobacteriota bacterium
CGTCGCGCTGATCACCGGCGGCGGCACCGGCATCTGCCGGGGCATCGCGCTGGCGTTCGCCCGGCATGGCTGCGACGTCGCCATCACCAGCCGCAAGATGGAACATCTCGAGCCGACGGTGGCGGAGCTGCGCGCGCTCGGCGTCCGCGCGGTCGCCACAGTGGCCGACGTCCGCGATCCGGCGGCCGTCACCGACGCCGTCTCCGCCGTCGTTGCCGAGCTCGGGCGGCTCGACATCCTGATCAACGGCGCCGCCGGCAACTTCATCTGCCTGGCCGAGAACCTCTCGCCGAACGGGTTCGGCACGGTCGTGGACATCGATCTGAAAGGCACGTTCAACGTGTCACGCGCCGCGCTGCCGCATCTGCGGGCGCGGGGCGGCTCGGTGATCAACATCAGCGCCACGCTTCCCTACCTTGGGACGATGGGACAGGCGCACGCGTCGGCGGCCAAGGCCGGCGTCGACTCGCTCACGCGCACGCTGGCGGTCGAATGGGGTCCGCACGGCATTCGCGTCAACGGCATCGCGCCGGGGCCGATCGACGGCACGGAGGGCGTGCGCCGGCTCACGACCGAGAGATCGCGCGAGGGCGCCATCGCGCAGTGCCCGCTCGGGCGGATGGGCACGGTGGACGACATCGCCAACGCGTCGCTCTTCCTCGCGTCCGAGGCTGCGTCCTACGTCAACGGCGTCACCCTCGTGGTCGACGGCGGCCTCTGGCTGCGGTCCGCGCGCATGTTGGGCGAGCCATGAAGACGACCACCCCGGCGTGGGCCCTCGGCGTGTGCGCCGGCATTCACGCCGCCGGCAGCCGCGATGTCGTGTACGTGCCCGACAACCCGCTGTCGCACGTTCTGCGGGCCTTCGAACAGCGCTATTCCGACGTGCGCCTGATCCTCGCGACGCGCGAAGAGGAAGCCTTCGGCATCGCGGGCGGCTTGTATCTGGGTGGCCGCCTGCCGGCCGTCATGCTGCAGTCGAGCGGCCTCGGCAACTCGCTCAACGCCCTGACCTCGCTGCTGATCCCGTACCAAATTCCGGTCCTGATGGTCGTCAGCATGCGAGGCGACACCGGCGAGTGGAACGCGGCGCAGGTGCCGATGGGGCGCGCCGTGCGCGCGATCCTCGACGCGATCGGCGTGCCGCATGCGACCGTGGATTCGGCCGACGCGGCAGCCGGCACCCTGCGTTCGGCCGGCAAGACGGCGTTCGGCACGCGCACGAGCGGCGCCTGCCTGCTGTCGCGGAAAGTGACGACCGCGTCGGCGCCGCAGGTCGAGCGCCGGCGGGGGCTGACCGCGTGACCCGCGTCGAGGCGACGCGCGTCATCGTCGAGCTCGCGGGCGACGCGCCGATCCTCGCGAGCCTCGGTCACCCCGCCTACGATCTGTTTGCCGCCGGCGATCGACCGGAGAACTTCTACACCTGGGGCAGCATGGGGCTCGCCACGTCGGCCGGCCTCGGGCTCGCGCTCGCGCGGCCCGACCTGCGCGTGTTCGTGCTCGACGGCGACGGCTCGCTGCTCATGAATCTTGGATCGCTGGCCACCATCGGCCTGATGCAGCCGGCCAACCTCGTCGTCGTCGTGATGGACAACGAGGAGTACGCGACCACCGGCGGTCAGCCGACGCCGACGGCCGACGGCGCCGATCTCGAGGGCGCGGCGCGCGCGATGGGGATCGCGGCGGCGGCGACGGTGCGCACGACACCGGATCTACGGCGCGCCGCGGCCGCATCCACGGGTCCGCTGTTCGTCGTCGCCAAGGTGAAGGAATCGCCGCCGACGGCGAAGCCGCCGCTCGACTGCGTGTTCATCAAGCAGCGCTTTATGTCCGCCATCGGCAATCCTGAATCCGCCGTCGAAGGAACCCCGCTGTGAGTCTGGGCCGCTTCGTGGCCGCCGCCGCGCCTCCGTCAGAGGCGCGGGCGGCTGCGGCGCGCGCGCTGCTCGACACCGTCGGGGTGACGCTGGCGGGCGCCGCCGAGCCCGCGGCGCGGATCGTCCAGCGCGTGGTGGAGCTGGACGGCAGCGGCGCGTGCTGCGTGCTCGGCACGGCGCTGCGCGCGGGCGCGGCGGGCGCGGCGCTGGCGAACGGCACGGCGGCGCACGCGCTGGATTACGACGACATGTGTTTCGTCTCGCTGGCGCATCCGAGCGCGCCGCTCGTCGCCGCCGCGCTGGCGGCGGCCGAGGTCGCGGGCGCGTCCGGCCGTACGCTGCTCGACGCCTACGTCGTCGGTTTCGAGCTCGAGGCGCGGCTGGGTCGCGCGATGAACCCGCGCCACTACCAGCGCGGCTGGCACTGCACCTCGACGCTCGGCACGCTCGGCGCGGCCGCCGCGGCGTCCCGGATCCTCGGCCTCGACGCGGCCGCCACGGACCATGCGCTGGCGATCGCCGCGTCGGAAGCTTCCGGCCTCAAGGAGAATTTCGGGACGATGGTCAAGCCGCTGCATGCGGGGCTGGCGGCGAGGAACGGCGTCGTCGCGGCGCAGCTGGCGCAGGCCGGCATGACCGCGAGCCGCGCGGCGATCGACGGCCCGCAGGGTTTTCTCGCGGCGATGGACAGCGAACATCCGTCGCTCGAGCCGTTCGCCGCCGACCTCGGCACGCGATGGGAGATTATCGAGACCGGCATCACGGTGAAGTTGTATCCGTCGTGCGCCGGCACGCATCCCATGCTGGACGCGCTGCTCGACCTGAAGCGGCGCGGAGGATTCTGCGCCGACCAGATCGAGGCGATCGAGATCGGCGTCGATCCGATCGTGCCGACGATTCTGATCTACGACTGGCCGACGAGCGCCCTGGAAGGCAAGTTCAGCATGCCGTTCTGCGCGGCCGCGGCGGTGGTGCGGGGGCACGTCGGCGTCGAGACGTTCGACGCCGCCACGCTGCGCGATCCGGCGATCGTCGCGATGCAGCAACGCGTCACGATGCGCGTCGATCCCGCGCTGGACGCCTCCGCGCCGTCGCTCACGCAGGCGCGCGTGACGGTTCGCCTGCGCGGCGGCCGCGTGCTGACGGCGTCCGCCGATGGTGCCCGCGGCTACCCGGAGCAGCCGGCGAGCGATCAGGAACTGGCAGCAAAGTTCACATCCTGTGCGACGCAGGTGCTTTCGGCGTCGCGGGCCGCGGACGCCATGGCGACACTGCGCGCGATCGAATCGGTGACGGACATCCGCACGCTGACGGGGCTCCTGACACAGGGCTAACCCCTGCGCCGCTCGTCATCCAGGGCGACCACGCTGCGCGCGCGTGATCCCGGCAACAGCCACCGGCCACGTCTGTCCGCTGTCGGGCAGACCGTCAGGGATGCGATCGGCCCGGTACGTGACCGCGTTTCCACACCATGAACGTGCGCGTGAACTCGATGACCGGCGTCCTGTCCTGGTTCACGCCGGTCGTCCTGACGCGGACGATGCCGGCTGTCGGGCGTGATTTCGACTCGCGTGTTTCGAGCACCTCGCTGCGCGAGTAGACCGTATCGCCTTCGAAGAGCGGGTTCGGCAGACGCACGTCGTCCCATCCCAGGTTCGCGACCCCGTTCATCGTCAAATCGGTCACCGACTGACCGGTCACGAGCGAGAGCGTGAAGCAGGAGTTCACCAGCCGCTTCTTGAACTCGGTCTGCCGGGCGTATTCGCCGTCGAAATGGATCGGGTTCGTATTCATCGTCAGGCAGCTGAACCAGATGTTGTCGGCGTCGAGAATCGTGCGGCCCAGCGGGTGCTCGTAGACGTCGCCGACGATGAAGTCTTCGAACACGCGGCCGGTCCAGCCCTGTTTGATCGCCATCAAATCGCCCCCTCGTTCCGCCATGCCGCGATCGTGCCGCGCGGGATGCCGAGTTCTTCCAGAATCAGATCCGTGTGCTGGCCCAGCGACGGGACGTCGCCCATCACCGGCTCGACCCCGTCCATCCGCACCGGCGGGATCATCGCGCGCAGCGGGCCGGCGGGCGATCCGATATCGCGCCAGCAGTCGCGGCTCGCGAGCTGCGGATGATCCAGAAACTCGCCGACCGTGTTCATGCGGGCGTACGCAAGGCCGGCCGATTCGAGCCGCTCGATCAGGCCGATCGTGGTCAGCTGCGTAAAGACCGACTCGATCGCCGCGTGCAACGCGGGGCGGTTCTGAACCCGCAGCGTGTTGGTCCTGAACCGTTCGTCGTCCGCCAGATCGGCACGGCGCAGCACGTCGCTGCAGAAGCGCATCCACTCGCGAGCGTTCTGTATCCCGAGGGAGACCGCACCGCCGTCGCCGGCGTGGAACGGTCCATACGGCGCGATCGAGGCATGGTTCGCGCCGCTGCGCGGTGGCGGCGTCCCGGTGGACGCCGTGTAATACGCCGGCTGGCTCATCCACTCGCCGAGCGCGTCGAACAGCGAGACCTCAAGCGAGGTGCCGAGCCCCGTCGCGCTCCGCGCGACGAGCGCGGCAAGAATCCCGGAATACGCGTACATCCCGGCGGCGATGTCGGCCACCGAGATGCCGACCTTCGCCGGCGCCTGCTCGCTTCCGGTCACCGACACGAGACCGACCTCGCTCTGCACCAACAGGTCGTACGCCTTCTTCAAGGCGTACGGCCCCGACGATCCGTACCCCGACACATCGCAGACGATGAGGCGCGGATGGCGGGCGCGCAGGGCCGCCGCCGCCGTGCCGAGCCGATCCGCCGCACCCGGCGCCAGGTTCTGCACGAAGACGTCCGCGCGGGCGAGCAGGCGCGTCAGGATGTCCGCGCCAGCCGGCCGCTTGAGATCGAGCGTCAGCGACTCCTTCGATCGGTTCAACCAGACGAAATAGCTCGACAAGCCGTTGACCGTGGTGTCGTAGCCGCGCGCGAAGTCGCCGCCGTCAGGCCGCTCGATTTTGATCACGCGGGCCCCCAGATCCGCGAGCTGCCGCGTCGCGAATGGCGCGGCGACCGCCTGCTCGACCGACACGACGGTGAGGCCTTTCAGCGGGAGCATGGCGAGGTTCGGGCGGGCCTGACGGCCTGCGCGACGAGCGAGGCGCGGCGACGCTCGCCGCGCTCGCGACGCACGCGCCTCGTCGCGCACCCGGTGAGGTCCGCGCTCAATACGACCTCGGCAGGCCGAGCACGTGCTCCGCAACGTAGGCGAGGATCAAGTTGGTGGAGATGGGCGCGACCTGATACAGCCGCGTCTCGCGGAACTTCCGCTCGATGTCGTAATCCTCCGCGAAGCCGAAGCCGCCGTGCGTCTGCACCGCGACGTTGGCCGCTTCCCACGACGCGTCGGCCGCCAGCAGCTTCGCCATGTTTGCTTCGCTGCCGCAGGCCTCGCCGCGATCGAACATCTCCGCCGCCTTGATGCGCATCAGGTCGGCGGCCTCGACGTTGACGTGCGCGCGGGCGATCGGGAACTGGACGCCCTGGTTCTGGCCGATCGGCCGGTTGAACACGACGCGCTCGTTGGCGTAGCGCGTAGCCCGTTCGATGAACCACCGCCCGTCGCCGACGCATTCGGCGGCAATCAGAATCCGCTCCGCGTTGAGGCCGTCCAGGAGGTAGCGAAAACCTTTGCCTTCCTCTCCGATCAGCGTCGAGGCCGGCACCTCCAAATCGTCGAAGAACAGCTCGGTCGTCGCGTGATTCATCATCGTCCGGATCGGCCGGATCGTCAGCCCCTTCCCGACGGCCTCGCGCAGATCGATCAGGAGGATCGACAGCCCCTCGGTGCGCCTGGTCACCTGCTCAATCGGCGTCGTGCGGACGACGAGCAGCAGAAGATCCGAATGCTCGGCGCGCGAAATCCAGACTTTCTGACCGCGGACGACGTACGTGTCGCCTTTGCGCGTGGCGGTCGTCTTCAGCTGCGTCGTGTCCGATCCGGTCGTCGGCTCGGTGACACCGAACGCCTGAAGGCGCAGCTCCCCGGCCGCAATCTTCGGCAGGTATTCGCGTTTCTGCGCGTCCGAGCCGTGCCGGAGCAGCGTGCCCATCGTGTACATCTGCGCGTGGCAGGCGCCCGCGTTGCCGCCGCTGTGATTGATCTCCTCGAGGATGATCGAGGCCTCGGTCACGCCGAGACCGGAGCCGCCGTAGATTTCCGGAATCAGCGCCGCGAGGTAGCCGGCGCCCGTCAGCGTCTTCACGAACGCGTCGGGGTAGGCGCGCGCCGCGTCGAGCTCGCGCCAGTAACTGTCCGGAAACGCCTTGCACAAGCCGCGGACGGCGTTGCGGAGATCCTGATGAAGTTCGACCCTCGGCACGGCGCCATGATAGACCACGTTGTATGATCGGCGGGCCTTTGGGGCTCCTGAGAGGACGGAGATGCGCACACGACATGTGTTGGTGACGGCTCTGTTCGTGGTTCTTGCGGCGGCCGGTCCGGCGCCCAGCGCGCAGCGCGCGTCGGCGCGGCTGCTCGTGCTCAACAAGGAAGACGCGAATCTGACGATCGTCGATCCCGTCTCCGGCACCGTGGTGGGTCGCGTCCCGGTCGGTCAGGGGCCGCACGAGCTCGCGGTCTCGACGGACGGCACCATCGCGTTCGCGAGCAACTACGGCACCGGCCCTGCGCCCGGCCGGACGATCTCGATGATCGACATCGCCGCGCAGAAGGAGCTGCGGCGCATCGACGTCTCGCCGCTGTCGCGGCCGCACGGCCTCGCCTTCGCCAACGGCAAGCTGTATTTCACGGCGGAGGCCGACAAGAAGATCGCTCGGTACGATCCCGCGACCGACAAGGTCGACTGGCAGTTCGAAACCGGCCAGGCGACGACGCACATGGTGCTGCCGGCGCAGGATGCGCGCACGATCTTCACGTCCAACATCGGCGGGGACAGCGTGTCGGCGATCCAGCAGGGCGCCGGCGGCATGTGGACGCAGACGGTCATCCCGGTGGGGAAGGGTCCCGAGGGCATCGACCTCTCGCCGGACGGCCGCGAGGTGTGGAGCGCCCACTCGCGCGACGGCGGCGTGTCGATCATCGACGTCGCCTCGAAGAAGGTCGTGCAGACGATCAACATCGGCACCAGACGATCGAACCGCATCAAGCTGACGCCGGACGCGAAATTCGCGCTCGTCTCGGACCTCGACGCCGGCGAGCTCGTCGTGCTCGACGCGGCGGCGCGCAGAGAGATCAAACGCATCCCGCTCGGCAAGATGCCTGAGGGGATCCTGATGCCGCCCACCGGCGTCGTGGCCTACATCGCGGTGAACGGCGACAATTTCATCGCGGTGATCGATCTCAGGACGTGGCAGGTCACGAAGAAGCTGTCGGTCGGCAACGGTCCGGACGGCATGGCGTGGGTGGGGGGATGGTGAGATTTCAGAGGTTAGATTTCAGATTTCAGATTGTGTAGAACGGGTCGATGACCTTGCCCATCATCCAGGTCTCAGGCTGCCGGAAGACCTACGGTTCGACCGTCGCCGTGGACGAGGTGTCGTTCGACGTCAACGATGGCGAGATCTTCGGTCTGATCGGCCCCAACGGCGCCGGCAAGACGACCACGATGGAATGTGTCGAAGGTCTGCGCACGCCGGATCGCGGAACGATCTCGGTCCTCGGTATGGACCCGGTCAGGGACGCCTACAAACTTCAGGAGCGGATCGGGATCCAGCTGCAGCAGGCCCAGCTGCAGAAGCGGATCAAGGTGTGGGAGGCGGTCGATCTCTGGGCGTCGCTCTACCGGAAGAAAACGATCGACGGCGACCGGTTGCTCGATCAGCTCGGTCTGGCCGACAAGCGGCACGCCTGGTTCATGACGCTCTCCGGCGGCCAGAAGCAGCGGCTCTTCATCGCCCTTGCGCTGATCAACGATCCGGATGTCGTCTTCCTCGACGAGCTGACGACGGGACTCGATCCGCAGTCGCGGCGGACGATCTGGGACCTGGTGCGCGGCATCCGCGAGCGAGGCAAGACGGTGTTCCTGACGACGCACCTGATGGAGGAGGCCGAGCGGCTGTGCGATCGCGTGGCGATCATCGATCACGGCCGGATCGTCGACGTCGACAGCCCGGCGCGGCTCGTCGCCCGTCATTGCCCCGAGCGTTCGGTGGAGCTCTCCACGAGCGACGCGGACGTCGACGAGCGCTTCCGGCAGATCCGGTGCGTGGACGCCGTGACGCGGGCGAACGGCCGCGTCACGATCCGCGGCCGGGGCGACGACTTCGTGACCGACGTGATCCAGTGTCTGTCCGAACACCGGATCCGGGTCACCGACTTTCGCACGGTGTGGCCCACGCTCGAAGACGTCTTTCTCACCGTCACCGGCCACTCGATGCGAGACTGAGGAGCCCCTCTCCATGTGGCGTGGACTCTGGAAACTGACATGGCTCGAGGTCAAGATCTTCCTGCGCGAGCCGCTTGGCGCGCTGGGGACGATCCTGATCCCGGTGGTGATCTTCGTCGGGCTCGGACGGCTGGCGGGCGGCGCCCGGCCTGGCGCCTCCCCGCTGGCTGACAGCGGCCTGGTGCGCGTCGATCTGCCGGTCTTTGCGGCGGTCCTCATCGCCATCAGCGCGGTGCTGTCGCTCGTGACGATTGTCTCGATCTACCGCGAGGGTGGGATTCTCAAGCGGCTTCGCGCGACGCCGCTGCGCCCGCAGACCATTCTGTCGGCGCACGTGATCGTGAAACTGCTGCTCACCGCAGTGACGCTCTTCCTGATGGTGCTGGCGGGCAAGCGCTACTACCCGGTGAACGTCGACGTCCCCGTGATCGCCTTCACGGCCGCGCTGCTCGTCAGCACGGCGAGTATCCTGTCGATCGGCTTCGTGATCGCGAGCATCGTCCCCACCGCGCGCTTCGCGCAGCCGATCGGCGCCATCATCCTCTATCCGATGGTCGGGCTGTCCGGCCTGTTCGTCCCGATCGCGCGGCTGCCGCCGGCGCTGCGAGGCATCGCGCGCGTGCTGCCGCTGACCTACGCGGTGTCGCTGCTTCAGGGGATCTGGAAGGGCGAGGCGTGGTCCGCACATCTGGGCGACGTCGGGGCGCTGGTCCTGGTGTCCGTGGTGTGCACGGCGGTATCGGCCAACGTGTTCCGCTGGGAGTAGGTCCTTGGATCTGCGGCAGACCTTCGTCCTCGCGAATGAATTCAAGGAAGGCGATCGGAGCGTCGGCGGGCTGGACGACGCCCACCTCCGCGACGAGGCGCGGCGGTCGATCGAGGCGATTCGCCTCGGCGACGTCGCCTCCACCGCCTTCGTCGATGACGGCGTCACCGATGCGCTCGAACGATCGTTGAACCGGCAATCGCTCGCCGACGTGTCGGGCCTGACGGTCGGCCGGCTGAAACAGACGCTGGTGGGGCCTGCCGGCGCCGCATGGATCCGGCGCCATCGCGACGGCCTGCGCAGCGAGGTCATCGCCGCGGTCGTCAAGGTGATGACCGACGCCGAGCTCTCGATCGTGGCGCGGGCGATTTTCAATCCCTTGCCGGACGCCCGCCTGAAAAGCCCGGGCTCCAATGAGGCCAGTCCGCGCGCCAACGACACCGTCGTCGGCTCGCCGAGCCATTTCGGGTCGCGCATCCAGCCGAACAGCCCCGGCGACAACGACGACGAGATTCTGTTGTCGATCCTCGAGGGCCTCACGCACGGCTGCGGCGACGTCATCATCGGTCTGAACCCGGCAAGCGACGACGTCGAGACGATCGTCCATCTCGAGGAACTGCTGCGGCGCGTCGTGGAGCGGCTGCAGTTGCCGACCCGGTACTGCGTGCTGTCGGACATCGTCAAGCAGACGCGCGCGCGTGGACGCGGTCCCGTGGACGTCGGGTTCCAGAGCCTCGCCGGAACGTCGAAGGCGCTGGCGGGCATGGTCGGCCTCGACGTCGACGGCATCCTCGATCTGGCGCGCGGCTTCGACGGCTGCTATTTCGAGACGGGACAGGGATCGGCGGTGACCAACGGCGCGGCGGAAGGGGTCGACATGGTGACCCTTGAATCCCGCGCGTACGGCGTCGCCAGGCACATTCAGGCAGCGACCGGTGCGTGGACGATCGTCAACGACGTCGCCGGGTTCATCGGACCCGAGGTGTTCAGGACCGCGGATCAACTCCAGCGGGCGTGTCTGGAGGACGTCGTGATGGCCAAGCTGCACGGCCTGACGATGGGGCTCGACGTCT
>JAYVYV010000239.1:0-3791 GCA_043783985.1 Acidobacteriota bacterium
GGCGCGTCGACGCCGATTTCGATCTGCTCGACGACCGACCGGCGATGCGGGTGTTCGTACTCGATCGGATCTTCGATGGTGATGATGTGGCGCGCCTCGCGCAGGTTGATCTCGTGCACCAGCGCCGCCAGCGTCGTCGTCTTTCCGGAGCCGGTGGGGCCTCCGACCAGCACGAGCCCGCGCGGCAGGCGCGTGAGCGCTTCGACCGACGGCGGCAGGTTGAGCGACGCGAACCGCGGCACCGCGGATGGCAGGCGCCGGATCGCCGCGGCGGCGCGGCCGCGTTCGTGGTGCAGGTTGATGCGGAACCGGCCGAGATCGGGCGCGCGGAAGGATCCGTCCGCGATACCGGTCTCCCGATACATCCGCCGCGCATGCGGCGCGAGAGCCGGCTCGACGGCGTCCTCGATCTCCTCGCCGTCGAGCGGCCCTTCGAGCAGCGGCGCGATCTGGCCGTCGATGCGCAGCGACGGCGGGGCACCGGGGACGAGCAGCAGATCGCTCGCCGATCGCTCGACGACCTGCTCGAGCCACGAACGCAGACGCGCCGTCTGCTCGTCGGCGCTGCGCGCCTGGGGCACGGCGGCGTTGAGCTCGGTGACGAGCGCGTCGAGATCGTCGGGGTTGCTCATGGCGTCGCGGCCGCGCCCGAGCGCGGGCGTTTCAGACGAGCATGATCGTCGAGCCGAGTGTGCTCACCGTGTCCCGCGCTCACATCAGCCCTTCAGCAGCGGTGCGTTGAGAAAGCGGGCGAGCGGTGTGACCTGGCGGAAGATGGTGAGCAGGGTTTTGTAGAACGCCGGACTCGTCGCGAGCGCTGCGGGACGATCGGCGCCGGCGACGAAGCGCCTGAACTTGAGGTATTCGGCGGCGGGATGATCCTTGGCGAACCCCCGCGGCACGCGCTTCAGCTTGTCGCCGTGAAGCGGGCCGACGCGCGCGAGGAAGCCGGTCGACTCGACGATCGCGCGCAGCTGGGTGACGTGTCCCGCGATGTGCTCGCGCACGGCGACGAGCTGCTGCGGCTGCGGCATGTACATGCCGCCGCCGATCCACACCTCGTCCGGCGAGACGTGGAAGTACGCGCCGGCCCCCTCGTGTTTGGGAAGCCCGCGCGTCGGGAACACCGCCGCGATGTGCGTCTTGTAGGGCGTCTTGTTCTCGGAGAAGCGCGTATCGCGGTAGATGCGATACATCGACACCTTCGGGCTCGCCACGAGCTCGGGCGCGAACGGGCGAAGATCGACCGCCAGCCGCTCTACGATCGCGGTCATCGGCTGGCGGACGTACGCCTCGTATTCGCCGCGGTGGGCTTCGAACCACTCGCGGCGATTGTTGCGCTTCAGCGCGCGCAGAAACCGCAAGGTCTCTGCCGGGAAATTCATTTCTGGGCGGGGGCGGCGTTCTGCGCCATGCGCGCCTGCATCTGACGCGTCAAATGCGGCACCTGCCCGATCATCCGCTGCAGCGTCATCAACTGGCCGCGGTGATGCATCTCGTGCTCCTTCGCGCCCAGCAGCATCTCGAAGCGGCTCTTGGTCGCCGGCTGCATGCCCGGTGGCATGGTGACCGACTCTCCCAGGAACGGCTCCTGGAGACCCTCGAGGAACGAGGTGAACTTGTCGCCTTCGGCTTTGAGGAACGCGACGATCTCCGCCTTCGTGCGCGGCTTCGCTTCGTCCGCCACCGCCTTCTGCATCAGCTCGGGGAAGTTGACGGTTTTGAGGTCCGAGATCTTGTTGCTCTGAATGTGGTGCTGGAAGCCTGAGCCGAGCGCGATGTGCGCGAGCGTCTGGCCGATGGTGCGGCACTCGTTCGCGGGCTTGAAGCTGTACTTCTCCTCCGGAATCTCTTCCGCGATCTTGACCGTGTTCTCGCGAACGGTCCTGAACGACGCCGCCATTTCCTTGCCGCCGTAATACGTCATGTGCTCTCCTCAGTACCAGCCGATGGGCTGTTCGGACAGATTGATGTAGACCTGCTTCACGTTCAGATATTCCTCGACGCCCCACTTGCCCAGCTCCCGACCGATGCCGCTCTGCTTGTAGCCGCCCCACGGGGCCTCGACGTAGGTCGGCTGCATGTGATTCACCCACACGATGCCGGCGCGCAGGTTCTTGACGACGCGCATGGCGCGGAAGATGTCGCGCGTCCAGACGGCGGCGGCAAGCCCGTAGAAGGTGTCGTTGGCGATCCGCAGCGCGTCCTCCTCCGTGTCGAACGGGATGACGCACGCCACCGGGCCGAAGATCTCCTCGCGCGCGATGCGGGCGGCGTTGTCGACATCGTAGAAGATCGTCGGCTGGACGAAATAGCCCTTGTCGAGCGCGCCGCCGGTCGCGCGCCCGCCGCCCGCGGCGAGCTTGGCTTCCTGCTTGCCGATCTCCTGGTACTGCCGCACCCGATCGAACTGTTCGCGGCTGATGAGCGCGCCCATCTTCGTGTCGCGATCCATCGGCAGCCCGACGGTGATCGTCTTCGCCTTCTCGACCATCGCGTCGACGAACTTCCGGTAGATCGGCCGCTGCACGAGGATGCGGCTGCCGGCGGAGCAGACCTCGCCCTGGTTGAAGAACACGCCGAAGAGCGCCCCCTCGACCGCGATGTCGAAATCGGCGTCGGCGAAGAAGATGTTGGGCGACTTGCCGCCGAGCTCCAGCGAGATCTTCTTCAGCGTGGCGGCCGCCGCGCGCATGATCGTCTTGCCGACCTCGGCGCTGCCGGTGAACGCGATCTTGTCGACGTCGGCATGCTCGACGATCGCGGCGCCCGTTCCGCCTGCTCCCGTCACGATGTTGACGACGCCGGGCGGCAGGCCGGCGTCGGTGAAGCTCGAGGCGAGCTCGAGAATCGTCAGCGGCGTCTGTTCGGCCGGCTTCAGCACGGTCGTGCAGCCCGCGCAGATCGCCGGCGCGAGCTTCCACGCCGCCATCAGCATCGGGTAGTTCCATGGGATGATCTGTCCCGCGACGCCGATCGGCTCGCGCAGCGCGAGGCTCATCGCGTTGTCGGGCACCGGGATCACGTCGCCGTGAATCTTCGTCGCCAGGCCGCCGTAGTACTCGAAACAGGTCGCTGAGTCGGCGATGTCGAACTCGGCCTCGACGATCGGTTTGCCGGTATTGCGCGTCTCGAGCTCGGCGAGTTCGGGGGCGCGTTCCCGGATGATCCGCGCGATCTCGAACAGGACACGGCCGCGATCCTGGGCCGTCGCCTCCTTCCACGCGCCCGCGTCGAACGCGGCCCGCGCGGCCTGCACCGCGCGATCGACGTCGCCGGCGCCGGCCTCCGCCACGCGCGCGATGACGTCGGTCGTCGACGGATCGATGACATCGAGGGTCGCCGTCGACTGCGGCGCGACGAATTCGCCGTTGATATACAGCTGATGGGTGGTCACACGGGCCAAACGCTAACTATATGCAGCGGTTGAAACCGTTGTAAAGTTTGGCGCATGAAGACGATGACGATCGCCGCAGCGGCAGCCCTGTGCATTGCCGGTCCGGCTCGAGCCGGACACGACCTTCGGGCTGAAGCGCCGCACCTTCGAGTGGAAGCGTTTCAAGCGGACACGCACCAGACCTTCACGGTGGGCACGGCCACCGCCCAGCGCGGCCAGCGGGCCTACGGCGTCCTCAAGGTCCCAGCCGGTTCCGACGCCGGCTACGACATTCCGGTTGCGGTCCTGCACGGAGCCAAACCGGGCCCGGTGCTCGCAATCGTCTCGGGCGCGCACGGCACCGAGTACGCGTCGATCGTCGCGGTGCAGCAGCTCATCGACGCCGTCAAGCCGG
>JAYVYV010000240.1:0-10003 GCA_043783985.1 Acidobacteriota bacterium
CGACGCCGAGTTCGGCGCCGGTCTCGAGTCGCTCGATCAGGAAGTCCAGGCCGGCGAGATCAAGAAGATGCTCGGCGGGGAGCACGATCGCAAGAACGCCATCATCACCATCCATCCCGGCGCGGGCGGCACCGAGTCGCAGGACTGGGCCGAGATGCTGCTCCGGATGTACATGCGGTGGGCCGATCGCCGCGGCTTCAAGCGCGAGATCATGGACTACCAGCCGGGGGAAGAGGCCGGGCTGAAAAGCGCCACGGTGATGGTTTCCGGCGAGTACGCCTACGGCCTGCTCGCCGCCGAGGCCGGCGTGCACCGCCTCGTGCGCATCTCGCCTTTCGATCAGGCGGCGCGGCGTCACACCTCGTTCGCGTCGCTGTACGTCTGGCCGGAGCTGCCGGAAGACGTCGACATCGTGATCGAGGACAAGGAGCTGCGCATCGACACCTACCGATCGAGCGGCGCCGGCGGCCAGCACGTCAACGTGACCGACTCCGCCGTCCGGCTGACGCACCTGCCGACCGGGCTCGTCGTGTCGTGCCAGAACGAGCGCAGCCAGCACCGCAACAAGGACTCCGCGATGAAGGTGCTGAAGGCGCGGCTGTACGACATCAAGATGAAGGAGAACCAGGCGAAGCTGGATCAGATCAGCGGAATCAAAAGAGATATAGCGTTCGGCAGCCAGATCAGGAGCTACGTGCTGCATCCCTACCAGCTCGCCAAGGATCACCGGACCAAGGAGTCGGTCGGCGACGTCACGCGCGTGCTCGACGGCGACATCGACCAGTTCATCAAGTCGTACCTGATGAAGAAGTCCAACGGTACGCTCGGCCAGACGGCGCCCGACGAGGATCTTGACTGAGACGGACGGCCGGCTGAAGCCTGCGGCGCTCGGCGACGCCCGGGGCGACGACGACGCTCGGCTAAAGCCTTCGCGCTACGGAGGCGGGGCAGCGCTGGTTGCCGCCGGAATCCTTCTCAGCCGGATCACGGGGCTGATCCGGCAGCGGGTGTTCTCGCACTATTTCGGCCTGCGCAACGACGCGGCCGACGCCTTCACTGCCGCGTTCCGCATTCCCAACGTGCTGCAGAACCTGTTCGGCGAAGGGGCGCTGTCGGCGTCGTTCATTCCGGTGTACGCGTCGCTGGTGGCGCGCGGTGAGCGGCGTGAAGCCGACCGCGTCGCCGGCGCCGTCGCGTCGGCCCTCGCGCTGATCGTCGCTCTCATCGTGCTCGCGGGCGTGGTCGCGACGCCGCTGTTCATCGGAGTCATCGCGCCCGGCTTTCACGGCGCCAAGCGCGAGCTGACGATCACGCTGGTCCGCATCCTGTTTCCGGGCGCCGGCCTGCTGACGATTTCGGCGTGGTGCCTGGGCGTCCTGAACAGCCATCGGCGCTTCCTGCTGTCGTACGCGAGCGGGGTCGTGTGGAACGTCGCGATGATCGCGACGCTGATCGCCTTCGGCGCGGGCACGACGCTGCCGCGCCTCGCGGTGATCCTGGCGTGGGGATCGGTCGTCGGCAGCGCGCTGCAGTTCGCCGTGCAGCTGCCGGTGGTGTTTCGCGTCGCGCCCGATCTGCGGTTCGCGTTCGACACCTCGTCGGCGCACGTGCGGACGATCGGCCGGAACTTCGCGCCCGTGCTAGTGAGCCGCGGCGTCGTGCAGGTCAGCGCCTACATCGATCAGCTGATTGCCAGCCTGCTGGGCACCGGCGCCGTGACCGGGCTGCAGAACGCGTCGACGCTCTACACGCTGCCGGTGAGCCTCTTCGGCATGTCGGTGTCGGCCGCCGAACTTCCGGCCATGTCGGGCATCGCGGCCGGCGATCCGGACGCGATGGACCAGATGCGCCGGCGCCTCGACGCCGGCCTGCGCCGCATCGCCTTCTTCATCATCCCGTCGGCCGTGGCGTTTCTCGCGCTCGGCGACGTGATTGCCGGCGCGTTGTTTCAGACCGGGCGCTTCGACCGCACCGACACGGTGTATGTCTGGGGCATCCTCGCGGGATCGGCGGTCGGCCTGCTCGCGTCGACGCTCGGCCGGTTGTATTCGTCGACCTACTACGCGCTGCGGGACACGAAGTCGCCGCTGCGGTACGCGATCGTGCGGGTCGTGCTCACGATCGTCCTGGGTTACCTCTTCGCGATCCCGCTCCCGCGCGCGCTCGGCGTGGAGCGCTCGTGGGGCGCCGCGGGGCTGACGGCGTCGGCCGGGATCGCGGGGTGGGTGGAGATGCTGCTGCTGCGCGCGACGTTGAACGCGCGCATCGGCCGGACCGGCCTGCCTGCGTCGTATGTCGCGCAGCTCTGGGGATCCGCGATCGCCGGCGCCGCGACCGCGTGGGCGGTGAAGATCGTCCTGCCACCGCTGCATCCGATCGTCAGCGCGCTGCTGGTGCTGGGCCCCTACGGTGCGGTCTTCCTCGCGATGACGGTCCTGCTGCGGATCCCGGAGGCTTCGACCGCCCTTGCGCGCGTCGTGCGACGTTGAGGATCATCCGCGGATTACGCGGATGTACACGGATTAAGACCGAGACATCCGGCGCCGGCCGCGAAGCGGCCGGTCGTGTGTGAGAAACGGGCGGTGTGAACACGAGCCCCCAGGCTTCAAAGGCTCGCGTTCACACCGCCCGTTTCTCACCCAAGCGCGGCTCCGCCGCGGCGCCGGACGTCGCGCCCGTTTGCGCCAGTGTCGCGCGCGTCAGCGGTGTGCCGTGCTCAATCCGTGCAATCTGTGCAATCCGTGGATAAAAGAAACGCGTCGTGGCTACCAGGCGGGCGTGCTGCGAACGGCCTTCACGTAAATGAAATCGCCGAGCGGCGAGTCGTCGTTGTTCGACGCGTTCGCGGCGACGTTGAACTGCACGGGGCCCGCCGCAGCCGACGGCGCGGTCCAGGCGATCGTCCAGCTGTTGGCGCCTGGCGTCGCCGCGCGTGATCCGGTCTGGTTGTGCTGCACGAACGTGAGCGCCTTGTCGACCGCGCCCGGGATGAGCTGCGCGCGCGCATCGAGGAGCTGCCACGATCCGGCCTGGCGGCCTTTCTGTTTGCCGCCCGCGAACCGCGCGGCGATCTCGAAGCCGCCGCGGCGCAGGCCCTGGCGGCTGATCGTGACGGTGACGGGATACGTCCGCCCCGGTGTGAACGCCGGCGGGACGCCGTCGAGCGTGACCGCGCCGCCCGGCGCGTTCAGGGGATTGTCGAGGTGGCAGCGGCGGCAGGTCTGCTCGCCGAACCCGCCGGTGACGTTGGGATAGGGCCCCTCCTTGAACGCAGAAGCCGCGATCGGCAAGGCGATGAAGAAGCCGGTGAGAAGGATTAGAATGCGCGTCATCGTGGATGATGGGTCCGGCGAAGACCGGACACCACCGCTGCCCGCTGGAGGATTCTAAGATGCATCTCAGAGCCGCGTCCTGCATCGCGCTTCTGATGGCTGGCGTCGCGCTCGTCCACGCGCGTCCGGCGATCACCGACCACGTCGACGTCAAGTTCGACGAGTGGATGACCCCGAGCAAGCCGGCCTACCCGCACGATCCCGCCGTGGCGCCCGACGGCTCGGTCTGGTACACCGCGCAGCGGGCGAGCACCATCGGCCGCTTCGATCCGGCGACCGAACAGTTCAGGGAGTTCGCGCTGCCGACGCCGAGCTCCGGCCCGCACGGCCTGCAGCCGGACAGGAACGGCAACATCTGGTACACCGGCAACGCCGCCGGCCTGATCGGCATGGTCGACGCGAAGACCGGCAAGGTCACCGAGTACAAGATGCCGAATCCCAAGGCGAAGGATCCGCACACGATCGCGTTCCTGCGCGACGGCCGCATCTTCTTCACCGTGCAGGCGGGCAACTTCATCGGCACGCTCGATCCGAGAGTCCCCGGCGGCGCGATCAAGCTGATCGAGGCGCCGACGCTGAACTCCCGTCCGTACGGCATCCGCCTCGACTCCCAGGGCATTCCGTACTTCGACGAGTTCAACTCCAACAAGATCGGCAGCATGGATCCGAAGACGATGGTCGTGCGGGAGTATCCGCTGCCGAACAAGGACGCCCGGCCGCGCCGGATCGCCATCGGCAAGGACGACACCGTCTGGTACGGCGACTACGCGCGCGGCTTCCTCGGACATCTCGATCCGAAGACCGGCAAGGTCGAGGAGTTCCCGTCGCCCGGCGGCGCCGAGTCGATGCCCTACGCGATCGACGTCACGTCGGACGGCGCGGTCTGGTACGTCGAGACCGGCGACGATGCCAAGAACATGCTGGTGCGGTTCAACCCGGAAACCAGGAAGTTCCTGACCTGGCCGATCCCCGGCGGCGGCGGCACGGTCCGCAACATGGATATCGACAAGGCGGGAAATCTCTGGCTGGCGGAAAGCGGCGTCGGCAAACTCGCGCGCGTCACCATCAAACAGACGCCAGGTACACGATAAGAAGAAAAACCGCGGAGCTCGCAGAGATCGGAGAGAAACGTCTTCTCGGCGACCTTTGCGCTCTCCGGTTTCTCAGCCGGACCAGGCGGAGCGTAGCGCGAAGGCTTCAGCCGAGCGCTCTGTCCCGGATGGGACGGCATCTCGCTCCGCGAGCCGGTTCCGTCAGCCCGGAAAAACGGCGCTGCGCTTCGACCCTGACGGGTGGTCGCGGCGGTCCTTGTACATCGACCATCCCAATTACGAACGAGCGGCAGCCGGGTTTGCCGACCGCCGGTGTGACGTTCGCTCAGACCGCCGCGAAGCGCCGCGCTCCGCGCCGTTTTTTAGAATCCAGCGGTCTGACTCCAAACGGCTCGCTGCGCGAGACGCCGTTCCTCCGCGTGTCGCCCCGCGCCCTGCAGGTAGCCGAGGGATTCGGCCCCCGATTGAAGTAACTCCTCGGCGGTTTCCCTTTGCTACGGGTTCGAATCCCGTGGGGACGGACTCCGACCGTATCCGCGAGCCGTCCACCGTCGGCCAACCTGATTCTTGCGCTAATCTGGAACGCATGGACCCTCTCAACTCCACGAATGCCCCCGCGAATGCCAAGGATTGTGCTTGCTTCGATCATTTGCGGTGTTGTCCTGACGGCTGGGCTCACGGCAACTGCATCCGTGACTTCCAAGGCGTGGGTCTGCACGTTCGTTTGGCAGGCATGTCTGGTTCAAACGGTCATTCACACGCCAGACAATCCGATGCACGAAGGCTCGTCCATCGACTTAGTCGCGTTCGCATGAAGCGAGCTACGGCAGGACCCGTCCGAAGCGCTCAGCGCGAAGGCGGGCCGGGCTGACGGAAATGGCTCGCGGAGTGAGATGCCGTTCCTCCGCACGGGCCGCTCGGCTGAAGCCTTCGCGCTATGAGTTCGCGATCGCATCGGCAGAATCGCTCGGCTAAAGCCTTCGCGCTACCAGGTCCGATCGCATTTATCGTGGAGAACGCAGAAATATTTTACTCTGCGGTCTTTGCGATCTCCGCGGTTCCTTCTTCGTACGTGGTCAGGGTTGCCGGTTGAAGGTGTTGGCGCCCGGCTGGGTGCCCGCGATGAACGCCTCGTGGATCGAGCCCGGCGTGGGCGCCGGCAGCACCGAGCCGTTCGACTGATCGACGGCCACGAAGACGATGTTGCCGGGGGCGGCGAACGCCGGCGGGTCGTCCTTGTCCGGCCTGCGATCGATGTACGCCTTCATGAACTCCATCCAGATCGGCAGCGCGGTGAACGCGCCCTGCTCGGCGCTGCCGAGCGACTTGCGCTTGTCGTCGAAGCCGATCCACACGCCCACCGTGATGTCCGGGTCGAACCCGATGAACCACGCGTCGGTGTTGTCGTCGACGGTGCCGGTCTTGCCGGCCAGCGGCCACTGGCTCGCCATGCCGGCGGCTTTCGCGCCCGTCCCGCGCACGCTGAGCACGCCGCGCAGCATGTTCGTCATCACGAACGCGGTGTCGGCGCGGATCACGTCGCTCGGCTCCGCGCGGTTCTCTTCCAGCAGGTTCCCGTTGCGATCCTTCACCGTCAGCACGTCGAACGGTGTCATCCGCACGCCCTGATTCGGAAACGTGGTGTACGCGCTGGTGATGTCGAGGAGCGTCGCATCGCCGGCGCCGAGCGCGATCGGCAGGTAGGGCGGGAACTCTTCCTCGAAGCCGAATCGCTTCGCGTACTCCAGCACGCGTTTCGGCCCCACCGCGTCCATGACCTTGATCGCCGGGACGTTGCGCGACTCTTCCAGCGCGTACCGCAGCGTCACCGGACCGAGAAACTGGTGGTCGTAGTTGTGCGGGCTGTAGGTCTGCCCGTTCCCGGCGGAATAGCTGACCGGCGCGTCGACGATGATCGAGGACGGCGTGTAGCCGCGGTCGATCGCGGCGGTGTAGACGATCGGCTTGAAGGTCGATCCGAGCTGGCGGTAGGCCTGGATCGCGCGGTTGAATTTGCTGCGCGCGAAGCTCCAGCCGCCGACCATCGCCCTGATCTGTCCCGTGCGGTTGTCGATGGCGAGCATCGCGCCCTCGGCCAGCGGCGTCTGTTCCAGCGTCACGGTCGCCGCGCCCGCTGCCGCGTCGATCTTGGCGACCGCCACCTCGATCAGATCGCCCGGCTTGAAGAGGTCCGCGGCAGAGGTGCGGCGCGTCCAGGCGTAGCCGGGCCGCTCGAGATCCGCGTGGAGCGCCCCGATACTTAGGCGCGCGGCGCCCGTCTTCGGGGCCGTGACGACCACCGCCGGCACCACGTCGCCGGCGGCGATCGGACGGTTCCACCGGTCGTCCTTGACGCCTTCGATCGTGTGGCGCTCGGCCAGCACGTTGCGCACCGGGCGGCGCCACCCGTGACGCTTGTCGTAGGCGCGCAGGCCGTGCTCGAGCGCCGCGTTCGCCGCCTCCTGCATCGCGGTGTCGAGCGTCGTCCGCACCGCGAGGCCGTTTTCGTACAGCACCTTCGCGCCGTACTGGCGCTCGAGGTGTTTGCGGACCTCTTCGACGAAGAACGGCGCGATGCCGGGCGGCTGGTTCGGCTGCCCGCGCGTGACGATCGGTTTCTGCTTGGCCGCATCGGCCTCCGCCTGCGTGATGTAGTGCTCGTCGGCCATGCGCTGCAGGACGACGTTGCGGCGCGACGTGGCCCGCTTCATGTCGAGGAACGGGCTCTGCCGTTCGGGGGTCTGGAAGATCCCGGCGATGAGCGCGGCCTCCTCGAGCGCCAGCTGCTTGTTGGATTTCTGGAAGTAGAGCCGCGAGGCGGCCTCGACGCCGTACGCGCCGTGGCCGAGGTACATCTGATTGCAGTAGATCGTGAAGATCTCTCTCTTCGTGTACCGCTTCTCGATCTGGATCGCGAGGATGACTTCGCGGATCTTGCGCTCCAGCGACTTCTCGTTGGTGAGGCCGAACTGCTCCTTGAGGTTGCGCGCCAGTTGCTGGGTCAGCGTGCTGGCGCCCTGCGCGCGCCGCCGCTCCGCGAGGTCCACGACCGCCGCTACGACCATGCGCCAGACGTTGATCCCGAAATGGCGGTCGAACTCGGCGTCCTCGGTCGCGATGATCGCCTGGCGCAGCAACGGGTTGATGTCGTCGTAGCCGACGACGACGCGCCGCTGCGTGGCGAACTCGCCGATCACCTGGCCGCCGCTGGCGTAGATGCGGGTGATGGTGCTGGGCGAGTAGTTGTCGAGCGCGGAGACCTGCGGCAGATCTCCGGCGTACGCGAACATCACGCCGCTGGCGACGCCGAGGATGGCCATGGCGATGAACAACGCGACGATGCCGGCGTTACGGGCGACTTTGACGACTACATGAGCCAATTAAGAAGGACCGCAACTGCAGTATAGCATGCGACTTAGGGGCGAACCGTATCGTTGGGGTTTACAGTACCCGACTCAACTTTTATACTTGCAGTGATATCAGGCCCATCGGGCCGCGAGCTATTGAGGCTACTGAGGTCTACATGAGCAAAATCATCGGCATCGATCTGGGCACCACCAACTCGGTCGTCGCGGTCATGGAAGGCGGCGAGCCGGTCGTGATCACCAACCCGGAGGGCGGTCGTCTCACGCCGTCGGTCGTGGCGTTCACCAAGACGGGCGAGCGGTTGGTGGGCCAGGTCGCGAAGCGGCAGGCGGTGACCAACCCCGAGAACACCGTGTTCTCCGTCAAGCGCTTCATGGGCCGCAAGTTCGACGAGGTCAACGAAGAGATGAAGATGGTGCCCTATCAGGTGGTGCGCGCCAGCAATGCCGACGCGCGCATCAACGCCCAGGGCAAGGAGTACTCGCCGCCGGAAATCTCCGCGATGATTCTGCAGAAGCTGAAACAGGCGGCTGAGGAATACCTCGGGCAGCCGGTCGGCCAGGCGGTCATCACCGTTCCGGCGTACTTCAACGACGCGCAGCGGCAGGCGACCAAGGACGCCGGCCTCATCGCCGGCCTCGAAGTCATGCGGATCGTCAACGAGCCGACCGCGGCGGCGCTGGCCTACGGCCTCGACAAGAAGAAGGACGAGACGATTGCCGTCTACGACTTCGGCGGCGGCACGTTCGACATCTCGATCCTCGAAGTGGGCGAAGGCGTCGTCGAGGTGAAGGCGACCAACGGCGACACGCACCTGGGCGGGGACAACCTCGATCAGCGGATCATCGACTGGATCATCTCCGAGTTCAAGAACACCGAGGGGATCGATCTCGGGAAGGACCGGATGGCGCTGCAGCGCCTGAAGGAATCGGCGGAGAAGGCGAAGATGGAGCTCTCCACGGTGATGGAGACCGACATCAACCTGCCGTTCATCACCGCCGACGCGACCGGCCCGAAGCACCTGCAGATGAAGCTGTCGCGGGCGAAATTCGAGCAGCTCGTCGAGGATCTGCTGCAGCGCACGGTCGGCCCGACCAAGCAGGCGCTCTCCGACGCGGGGCTCGATCCGTCGAAGATCGACGAGGTCGTTCTCGTCGGCGGATCGACGCGCATCCCGAAAGTGCAGGCGATCGTCAAGGAGTTGTTCAACCGGGAGCCGCACAAGGGCGTGAACCCCGATGAAGTGGTCGCGATTGGCGCGGCCGTCCAGGCCGGCGTGCTCGCCGGCGAGGTCAAGGATCTGCTGTTGCTCGACGTGACGCCGCTCTCGCTGGGCATCGAGACCATGGGCGGCGTGATGACGACGCTGATCCCGCGCAACACGACGATCCCGACGAGGAAGAGCGAGATCTTCTCGACCGCGTCGGACAACCAGACGAGCGTCGAGGTCCACGTCCTGCAGGGCGAGCGCTCGCTGGCGCGCGACAACCGGACGCTGGGCAAGTTCCACCTCGTCGGCCTCCCGCCGGCGCCGCGCGGCGTCCCGCAAATCGAGGTCACCTTCGACATCGACGCCAACGGCATCGCCAACGTGTCGGCGAAGGATCTGGGCACCGGCAAGGAGCAGAAGATCACCATCACCTCGTCGAGCGGCCTCGCGAAGGACGAAGTCGAGCGGATGATGAAGGAGGCCGAGTCGCACGCGGAAGAGGACAAGAAACGAAAAGAGGAGATCGAAGTCCGCAACCGCGCCGACCAGGCCGTGTACGGCGCCGAGCGCCTGATCAAGGACACCGGCGACAAGCTGACCGCCGCCGACAAGCAGGCGATTGAAGAGGCGATGGAGGGCGTGAAGAAGGCCAACGAGGGGACCGACGCCGCCGCCATTCAGCGCGCGCTCGATCAGCTCACGACCGCGCAGCACAAGGCGGCCGAGTCGCTCTATAAACAGGGCGGAGCGGCGGCCGGCGCGCCGGGCGGCGGCGCCGCGGGCGGGCCGGGCGAGTCGGCGGCCGGCGCGGCCGGCGGACCGGCTGAACCGAAAGGCGACGTCATCGACGCGGAAGTGGTGGACGAAGAAAAGAAGTAAATGGACCTGTACGTCATCCTGGGTCTCGAGCACGGCGCGACCGAGTCGGACATCAAGCGCGCCTACCGGCGACTCGCGCGGCGGTATCACCCGGACATCAACCCGGGTGACCGCACGGCCGAAGCACGCTTTCGCCAGATTCTCGACGCCTACGAGACCCTGAT
>JAYVYV010000241.1:0-3758 GCA_043783985.1 Acidobacteriota bacterium
ATGTTCTCGCGCGTCAGCGTCGAGAAGCCGGAGAGCTCGAGCTTCACCGTGTAGGTGCCGGGCACGAGTGACGGAAAGCGGTTCACGCCGCCGACGTCGGTGACGGCGGTCATCGCACCGCCGACGAGCACCGGGCTGCTGATCGTGATCGAGACACCGGGCATGACCGCGCCCTGTTCGTCGGCCGCTCTCACGAGGATGCTGCCGGTTTGTACCTGAGCGCCCGCCGCCGTGGCGATCGTTAGTGCGAAGAGAGTGATAAGAAAAATAGCTGATCGTTTCATGCGACTAACTCTATCAAAGCGCGCTGGCGCGTGCCCGCAATTACACCTAATTCTCCACTCGTGATGTCCGCAAGTTCGAGATTTTGGATTGCTGCCGTGCGATCGATGTGACTCCATGGACAGCCTGGCATCGATATACTGCGTCGTGATGAAGACATCATTTTTCGCTGTGATTCTCGTTCTAACGCTCGGCGCCGTGGCGTACGTCGTTCACGCCGCGCCGCAGGCGCCCGCTACGCGCGGCGGCCGGCTGACGATCGAGCAACTCGTCGATATTCGTCATCCGTCGAGCCCGATCTGGTCGCCGGACGGCCGGCACGTCGCGTTTGTGTCGGAACGCGCCGGCATTGCCAACATTTTTGTCGTTGATGTCGCCACGACGTCTCCGGCGCCGCCCGCTGCGCGCGCGTTGACGACCTACGCCGACGGGCAGAGCGCGGGATTCTTCTGGAGCGCCGACAGCACGCGCGTCTATTTCCCGCGGCAGGGCGATCTGTGGCAGGCCGCGATCGGCGGCGGCGACCCGTCCGCGGTGTGGTCGACGCCGCAGGCCGAGTCGGGCATCACGCTGTCGCCAGACGGCACCCGCGTCGCCTTCGTCCGGTCGTCGAGTGCACCCGCGGGCGCACAGCCCGCGGTGGGCGGCGGCGGCGATCTCCTTGTCCGCTCCCTCGCCGACGGGAAGGAATCGCTCGTCGTGCGCGCCGACCACCACGCGATCGGCGGAGTGGGCTGGTCGCCCGACGGCAAGACGATCGTGTTCACCGACAACGCGCGCACCATCCGGCACGAGCAGACGCCCCCGTATTCCGGCTCGAAGATCATCTACACGATCAGCGAGAACGTGCCCGGCGAGACGAACGTGGTCAACGCCGACGGCACGGGCCTGAAGTCGCTCGGCTCCGGCGGTGGCGGCGGACGGCGCTGGCTCGACGCGAAGCATTTCCTGGTCGATCGCACCTCGGCGGACTTCAAGCGGCGGACGACGACGCTGGTCGACATCGCGGGCGGGCAGCCGAAGGTGCTGCACGAGGAGGTCGCCGAGAAGTTCTGGAGCATCACCGGCGACGCCGGCCCCCAGCCGTCGCCCGACGGCAAATGGATCGCGTTCCTGAGCGACCGCGACGGCTGGGACCACCTCTACGTGATGAGGAGCGCGCGCCGTGCCGGCGAGCGGAACGAGCCGGTTCAGATCACCACCGGGCGGTTCGAGGTGCGAGCCCCGCAGTGGTCGCCCGACAGCACGCGCATCGCGTTCGACGCCAACGAGCCGGATCACTACGGCGATCGCCATCTCTACATCGCGACGATCGGATCGGATCCCGCGCGCGCGACGATCGCCGCCGTCACCAGCGGCCGCGGCACCGACATCGCGCCGCAGTGGTCCCCCGATGGCACCCGGCTCGTCTACCAGCACACGGATCCGCACAACTCGGCGGACCTCTGGATGGCTTCCGTAATCCAATCCGCAACCCGCAATCCGCAGTCCGCAGTGCGACTGTCCGACTCGATGCCTGCGGCGATGGATCGCAGCGCGTTCGTGGAGCCGGAGCAGGTGAGCTACGCGGGGCCCGATGGTCAGCAGATACCGGCGTGGCTGTTCGTGCCCAGGGGGCTCGATCGCACCAAGAAGCATCCGGCGATCGTCTGGATCCACGGCGACGGCGTCAACCAGGGCTACGACGGCTGGCACGTCCAGCGCAACTACGCGGTCTACTACAGCTTCCACCAGTACCTGCTGCAGAAGGGCTACGTCGTGATCATGCCCGACTACCGCGGCAGCATCGGCTACGGCAAGGCCTGGCGCGAGGGCGTCTACATGGACGTCGGCGGCAAGGACGCCAAGGACGCGTGGATGGTGACGAACTACCTGAAGACGCTGCCGTACGTGGACATGGATCGCGTCGGCGTGTGGGGCCTCAGCTACGGCGGGTTCTTCACGCTGATCGCCGTCACCGATCAGCCGAAGCTGTTCCGCGCGGCGGTCGACGTCGCCGGCGTCGCCGACTACGCGATGTACTACGAGGATCCCTACCACGGCGGCTGGACCGCGAGCCGCATCGGCACGCCGGAGCAGAACCCCAAGGTCTACGACAACGCGTCGCCGCTCTCGCACGTCGATCGGCTCGAGCGCCCGCTGCTCGTGCTGCACGGCACGTCCGACGTCAATGTGCCGTATCTGCATTCGGTGCGGCTGATTGATGAGCTGCTGAAGAAGGGCAAGGGGGATCTGGTCACGTTTATGACTTATCCCGGCGAGTTCCTCTACTTCACGCGCGAGCACGTGCTGCGCGACGCCTGGCACAGGGTCGAGGACTTCTTCGATCAGAATTTAAGGAATTGAGGATCTGAGGACCTGAGGATCGAATCTGAGGAAGCAAGATCCTCAGATCCTCAAATCCTGAGATCCTCAGATTTGTCTCGACCGTACTATACTGGTCGCATGCGTCACGTCCTTGCGTTCGTGATGGTGGCCGCGGCGGCGTCTCCGGCGCTCGCGCAAGCGCGGAAGCCGGCGCGCAAGGCCGCGCCGGCGCCGCCGGCCGCCGCCCTGAAGAAGGCCGCCCCGGACATGACCTGCCCCGCGCCGCTCGGCGTCGGCGTCAAGACCAGACTGACGTTCTGCGAAGTGATGGCGGGACGCGATCCGGCCGGCGGCGTCATCATCCAGATTCCGCCGCACAAGGGCGCGGCGACGCTGACTTTCGATCTGCACAACCTGCACACCTACTCCGAGGAACAAGTCAAAGCGCACCGCGCGTTCGCTCGCTACACCGCGACGATCGGCGTCCTGACGCTCGACAACACGCTGATCAGCCGGGCGGTGGTGCAGAGCGAGTTCCGCGCGATCGGCGATCTCGTCGATCGTGTCGGCGGCGGCGCCGGCCCGAACGGCGTCAAGGCGGTGGCGCCGACCGGCCGCGAAATGATCACGGTGATGATTCCGGAAGCAGAGCTCTCGGTCAGCCTGCTGGGCGAGAAGCTCGCCGTCGAGCGGATCGAGGGACCGGCCACCTACACGCAACCCGGCCGCCCGATCGCCGTCGTCAGCAACGTGATGCTCGAGTATCGTCCCGGGCCGCCGCCCAAGGCGCCGGCAAAGAAGCGATAGGGCTCAGGGCTCAGGGTTCAGGGCTGAAGGAGAACGCGATGCGTGTGTGCCTTTCTCTGCTGTTCGCTCTCGCTCCCGTCCTCGCGTTCGCGCAGGTCAGGCGCGTGAATCCGCCCGCGCTCTCCGCGCCGACCGGTTACACGCACATCGTCGAGGTCACCGGGCCGAACCGCACGATCTACATCTCCGGCCAGATCGCCTTCGACCAGGACGGTAAAGTCGTCGGCGCCGGCGACATGAAGGCGCAGGCCGAGCAGGTGTTCAAGAACCTGCAGACCGCGTTGACCGCCGCGGGCGCGACGTTCGCCGACGTCGTCAAGATGAACAGCTACATCACCGACATGTCGAAAGTGCAGGCGGTC
>JAYVYV010000242.1:0-3753 GCA_043783985.1 Acidobacteriota bacterium
CACGAGATCGCGAATTGTCAACGGGACGCCCGACGCCACGTTGACCGCGCCCGAGACATCGCTCCCGAGCAAGGCCACGAACGCGGCCGCGACGTCCTCGACAAAGAGAAAGTCTCGAACCTGGGTGCCATGAGAACAGTGAGCCTCCTGTCCTGACAGCAATCGTCCGATGACGGACGGCACCAGACGGGCCGGGTGTTCGTGCGGGCCGTACGTGAAAAAGATACGTCCCCACGCGGCGCTCAGTCCCGTCTGGCGGGCATAGGCCTGCAGCAGCAGTTGCAAGGCATGCTTGCAAGAACCGTACAGCGTGTCCGGAACGAGCGGCGTGGTGGCTTCGTCACACGTTCCGATGCGGCAGTCGTACTCAGCGCACGTGCCTGCCATGACGACCCGCGTGCCGCCATATTGATGGAACGCTTGAAGCAGCTGGAGGCTGGCGGTCAGCCAGCGGACATTGTCGAGTGACGTCCAATATTGTCCGGGCGTGGTGGTCCACGCCATGTGCAACAAGTGCGTCGGGCGAACGGACGCCACGACGTCACGAATCTGGGCGGCGTCGAAGAGGTCCGCTTGCCTCCAATCGATGCGGTCCGACGTCCGTGATTGCGACGAAACGGCGCAGACCTCATGGCCCTTATCCAGGAGCGCGGGGATACAATGGCGGCCGATGAAACCGGTCGCGCCTGTCATCAACACCTTCATCGGACGAAATCCGGGTACGCGGCATCCTTGGCCGACAGGATAGGCGACGCGAGGGGCCAGTCGATTTCGAACGCCGGGTCGTTCCAGCGGAGTCCGCGCGATGCGTCCGCGTCGAAGAACTGAGATATTTGATAGAACACTTCCGAGTCGTCGGCCAGGGTTTGAAAGCCGTGCGCGAAACCTTCCGGTACATAGAGCATCGAGCGGTTCGCGGCCGTCAGTTCCGTGGCGAACCATTGCGTGTACGTCGCCGAGCTCTCGCGAAGATCCAGGATCACATCGTAGATGGCGCCCGCCGTGCAGCGCACGACCTTCGCCTCAGCGGACGGGGCGATCTGAAAATGCATGCCGCGCAGCGTCCCGCGACGTCGGTTGAAGGAAACGCTGCATTGAGCGACACACGGGTTCAACCCGCGCGCGGCCGCATCGCGTGCGCACCATGTCCTCGCGAAAAAGCCGCGATGGTCCTCGTACCGCTCGGGTTCAATCAGAAACGCCGCGCCCAACGGCAGTGCCGTGAAGATCACAGAGTGATTCGTCCATTGGGCCGCTGACGCGTCGGTGACATCACACGACGGTCAGCTGCGGGAGTGGAATGATGAAATGCCCGCCTTGCTGCCGGTAGGCTGCCTGCTGCCCAAGAATTTCGTCGGCAAAATTCCAGGTCAGAAGCAACACATAGTCGGGCCGAACGTCCAGAAGACGATCGGGAGAGTAAATCGGCACATGGACGCCCGGCATAAAGCGCCCCTGCTTGTGAGGACTCCGGTCGACGACGAAGTCCAGCAGGTTTCGGCCAATCCCCGCAAAATTGAGCAACGTGCTGCCCTTCGCGGCCGCCCCGTACGCGGCCAGCATCTTCCCTTCGCGCTTGAGCCGGCTCAGCAACTCCGTGAGGGCGTGCGTGAGCGTTTTCACAGACCGGGCAAATGCTTCGTAAGGAGAAAGCGTGCCGACGCCCCACTCATGTTCCTCGGCGAGCAAATCCTGCATCTCACGAGTCGAGGCGCGAACGCCGTCGGCCAGTGTGATAAACGCCCGTAGGGATCCCCCGTGAATGGGAACGCGCTCGACATGTTGCAACAGCAGGCCGTTGCGACTTGTCAGAGCCTCGAGCGCGGTCACCGAAAAATAAAACAAATGCTCGTGATAGATGGTGTCGAACTCGGTGCGGTCCAGCATGTCCTTGACATACGGCACCTCGATCACCCCAAGGCCATCAGGCTTCAAAACGGCCGCCAGCCCAGCCATGAATCCATTCGGGTCGGGGACGTGAGCCAGTACGTTGTGGGCGTGAATGACGTCAGCGTGATGACCCTCCAGCGCCAGTTGACGCCCAAATGACTCCCCGAAGAACTCGCACCGCGTCGGCACGCCACGCTCGATCGCAACGCGCGCGACGTTTCTCGCCGGTTCAATGCCGAGTACCGGGATGCCCGCACTCGCGTAGTTTGTCAAGAGATAACCGTCGTTGCTGGCGACTTCCAGCACGAGGCTCTGGGCATCGAGATGCCGCTCCAACATCAACCGGTCCGCCAGCTGACGGGAGTGCGCAAGCATCGTGTCGGAGTAGGAGGAAAAGTACAGGTATTCAGTGAACAGTTGCTCGGGTGCGATGGTTTGCGTGATCTGCAGCAGTGAACACCCTTCGCAGAACGCCAAATCCAGCGGGAACGTCGGCTCGGGCTGGTCCAACTGCTCGGCCGTCAGTAGCGAGTTGGCAAGCGGCGTGTTGCCGAGCGACAGAACAGGCTGGAGTCGATTCGCACCGCACAAGCGGCACACCGGCAGGCCGCCGCTCACGAGGGGCTTCCCAAGGCATTGGCGTACCAGGCAACGGTACGCTGCAGCCCCTCGTCGAGCGTGAAGAGCGGCCGCCAGTTCAGGAGCTCACGCGCTTTGGCGGCACTCAAGTATTGGTGCCGAATCTCATGGGTCGCTTCGTCCAGAATCTCCGGCTCCAGGCTCGATTCCATAAGGCGCAAAATACGACCCACGAGCTCGGTCACAGTGACTTGAATCTCGTTCGAGAAGTTGAACGCGTGGCCCCGGAGAGCCGGCGCCGTCGCGAGACACTCGGCGACAAGCATGTACGCGGCGGCTCCGTCTTCGACGTAGAAATAGTCGCGCACGTAGCGTCCGTCCGAGCGAATCACCGGCGGTTGATTGCGTAAGATCGATCGAATGGAGCCGGGCACGATGCGATTCCAGTTGAGGTCGCCACCGCCGTAGAAATTGCCGCACCGTGTGACCACGACCGGCAGATCGTAGGTCACGGCGTAGGCGTTCGCGATGAGGTCAGCGCACGACTTGCTCACGTCGTACGGGTGCTGGCCGCGGAGCGGTGTGGCCTCGGTGTACGGCAACTCGCGCTGGTCGCCATAGGCCTTATCGGAGGAGGCCACGACAATCTGTTTGACTCGAGGGCTGCGGCGGCACGCCTCCAGGAGTTTCCACGTGCCCCCGATGTTGGTCTCGAACGTCGCGATGGGATTGCGGTTCGCGATCGTCACGATCGTCTGCGCCGCCAGGTGCATAACGGTGTCGATCTCGTATTCCCCCAGCACCCGCTCGAGCAATACCTGGTCGCACACGTCGCCGCGTACGACCCTCGTCCGCTCGATCAACCCTGCGCGGACGAATTCGGACTGCGGCACCCAATCGCGAACCAAACAGACGACGTCGGCACCCGCCTCGAGCAGGCGTCGGACGAGCCAGCTGCCCACAAGCCCCGTACTTCCTGTGACGAGCGTGGGCCGGTCCTGCCAGAAGTTCGTCACGGCCAGACCTTCCACTGTGGTTGGCCGGCTTGCCACTGCGCTTCCAGGAGACGCTTGTCCCGCAGCGTGTCCATACATTGCCAGAAACGATCGTGACGGTGGGCCATCAACTGACCGTCCTGGGCGAGCTTTTCCAATGCGTGAGACTCGAGAACCGTGCGATCGTCGTCGAGATAGTCGAAAATCGCCGGTTCGAACACGAAGAAGCCACCGTTGACCCAGCCCTCGCCAACCTGCGGCTTTTCCGTGAACTCGGCGACCCGATCAC
>JAYVYV010000243.1:0-9969 GCA_043783985.1 Acidobacteriota bacterium
GCTCGAAGGTGATGGAGATCGAAAGCTACCTCACCGACGTCTACGGCCCGCGGCTCACCGGCTCGCCCAACATGAAGGAAGCCGGCGACTGGGCCATGACGACGATGAAAGACTGGGGCCTGGCCAACGTCCACAGCGAACCGTGGCCGTTCGGACGCGGGTGGCAGAACCAGCGCTTCACCGCCAACGCGCTGACGCCGCGCGCCTATCCGCTCATCGCGTACCCGAAAGCCTGGACGCCCGGCACCAGCGGCGCGGTCACTGGCGAGGCGGTCATCGCCGTCATCAACACCGAAAAGGATTTCGACGCCTTCCGCGGGAAACTGCGCGGCAAGTTCGTGCTCGGCACCGCGATGCGCGACGTGCCCGCCCACTTCGAGGCGCCGGGCAGCCGCTACTCCGCAACCGAGCTCGCGGAGCTCTCGAAGCAGCCGGCGGCCGGCGGCGGACGCGGCGGACGCGGGTCGTTCGATCAGACGTTCACGCGCAGCAAGACGCAGTTCTGGATCGACGAGGGCGTGGCGGCGGTGCTCGACGTCAGCCGCGGCGACGGCGGCACGCTGTTCGTCCAGGGCGGCGGGTCGCGCGACGCGAAGGATCCGCCCTCGCCGGCCCAGATCGTGCTGGCGGTCGAGCACTACGGGCGCATCTGGCGCACGGTCGAGAAGAAGGTTCCGGTCACGCTGCAGATCGACGCCGACAACCGGTTCTTCGACGCCGACCTCAACTCCTTCAACATCGTCGCGGACCTGCCGGGCGGCGACAAGGCCGACGAGGTCGTGATGATCGGCGCCCATTTCGATTCCTGGCACACCGGCACCGGCGCGACCGACAACGCCGCCGGATCGGCGGTGATGATGGAAGCCATGCGGCTGCTCAAGACGAGCGGCGTCAAACTGCGCCGGACGGTGCGCATCGGTTTGTGGGGCGGCGAAGAGGAAGGGCTGCTCGGCTCGAAGGCATACATCAAGGCGCACTACGGCGATCCGGCGACGATGGTGTTGAAGCCGGAGCATGCGAAGCTGGCGGGCTACTTCAACGTCGACAACGGCACCGGCCTGATCCGCGGCGTCTACCTGCAGGGAAACGAAGCCGTGGCGCCCATCTTCAGCCAGTGGATGGAGCCGTTGAAGAACCTGGGAATGACGACGCTGACGATCCGCAACACGGGCGGCACGGATCACCTGTCGTACGACGCCGTCGGATTGCCAGGTTTTCAGTTCATCCAGGACGAGGTCGAGTACAGCTCGCGCACGCACCACTCGAACATGGACACCTACGAGCGCATTCAGGCCGACGACATGATGCGCAACGCGGTCATCGTGGCGTCGTTCGTGATGAACGCGGCGAACCGGGACGAGAAGCTGCCGAGAAAGCCGCTGCCGAAGCCGGCGCCTCCGGCCGGCCGCGCCACGTCACAGCCCTAAGAAGGAACCTTTCTCTTTTTCAGGTCCTTCCGTAGCGTGCAGCCCAGGCGCGCAGCTGGTCTTTCCTCTCGCGCGCCTCAGCCACATCGTCGAGCGTGTCGACCGGCCACGGCAGGCGATACGTCCAGTTGCCGTCGGAGACGGTCGCCGGTTCGTTGATGCGATCGCGCCAGCCGAAGGCGTCCTGCACGGGAAGCAGCAGCAGGTCGGACGCGGAGGCGAACAGGATCTCGAGCAGGGTGTCGCGGACGGTCGCGTCGAACGGCCTGTGCGTCAGGTCGGCCCCGGCCGTCAGGCGCCGGACCGACGGCAGGCCGCTGACGTCCTCCCGCTCCGCTTGCGTCGCGTTTTCCCACCACACGGCGACCGGTTCGGTGTCGTGCGTGCCCGACGCGGCCACCGACACCTGCGGGTAGTCCGACGGATCGCGGAACGGGCGGCCGTCGGCGTGCCAATCCCGTTCCCAGCGGAACACGCAATAACCGGGGATGCCCGAGCGCGCGAGCGACGCGCGCACGAAATCGGGCACGGTGCCGAGATCCTCCGCGATGATCTCCGCGCCGGAAGCGCGGAACAGATCGAGGACCGCTTCGCCGAGCGCGCGCTGCGCCGGCTCGTCGGCTGGGGTGAAGAATCCGCCGCCGTCGTTCTTCACCCGGCCGTAGGTGCGGTAGAAGCCGACGAGGTGATCGACGCGGTAGCCGTCGAAGAGATCCGCGCTGCGGCGTGCGCGTTCGCGCAGCCACCGGTAGTCTTCCGCAGCCAGCGCGCTCCACTGGTAGACGGGCATCCCCCAATCCTGGCCCGTGGCGCTGAACGCGTCGGGCGGCGCGCCGACCGACATGTCGAGGCGGAACTGATGCTGCCGGACCCACACGTCGACGCTGTCGCTGTCGACCATGAACGGCAGATCGCCGAACAGCGCGACGCCGTGCGCCTGCGCGCGCGCGCGCGCGTGCCGCCACTGCATGCCGGCGAGCCATTGGAGATACTGCTGGAACAGCACCTCGTCGGCGAGATCGCGGCGCGCGCGATCGATCGCGGGCGGCTCGCGCCGCTGCAGCGCCTCGGGCCACTCCATCCACGGCCGATCCTGCTCGCGTGCGTGCAGGGCACGAAACAGCCCGTAGTCCTCGAGCCACCAGGCCTGTTCGTTGACGTAGGCGCGAAGCGCCCGATCGCGCTCGCTGCCGCTGCGCCATTCGATCTCGAGAAAGCGCTCGAACGAAGCGCGCAGCGCCCGCTGTTTCAGCCGGCGGACATCCTCGTGCCGGATGCGCGGCGCGCGGCGGACGGCCGCCAGCGCCTCGCGATCGGCGCGCGGGAGCCCCGCTTCGCCGCCAAGGGCCGCAAACTCCGCCACCAGCGGCACGCTGATGTAGATCGGATCGATGGCCATCGCGCTGATCGCCGAGTACGGCGACTGCTGGCCGGGCGCCATCTCGTTGAGCGGCAGGATCTGGAGGATGCGCTGTCCGGCGCCGGCCATCCAGGCGGTCAGCGGCTCGATGTCGCCGATGTCGCCGATCCCCCAGCTCGCGGTCGAGGGGCACGAGAACAACGGGATGAGCAGGCCCGCGCGGCGACGGCCGGTCGAGGAGCTCATGCCCCGCTCACCGTGCAATCGAAGTGCCGCAGCACGCGGGAGACGCCGGCGGCGAACGACGCCTCGGGAAGCAGGAGGCTCACGATCAGGAACGACTCGCGCGGAAAGTCGAAAAAGTAGCCGGGGTGCGTCAGCACGCCGTCAGCCAGCAGCCGCAACACGAGCTCTTCCTCCGGTTCGAAGGACGGCACCTGCAGGACCGCTGACCAGCCCGCTTCGCTGCGCAGCACCCGGCAGCTCGGAGCGCCGGCGACCGCCGCCTGCAGCGCATCATAGTTGGCGACCACACGCGTCGCGATCTGCGCGCGGACGGCGGCGCCGCGATCGAGCAGCTCGGCGGCCGCGAGCTGCACCGGCGTCGACACCGCGAGGTAGGTGTCGCACAGCAGCTCGAGCCGCTCCAGCGCCGCGTCCGCGAGACGATCCGGCCCGCCGACCGCAATCCACCCGAGCTTGACCTGCGGCAGCCCCACCGACTTGGACAGGCCGCCCAGCGCAAACCACAGCACGTCGCCGCGCGCGGCGATGCGGCCCGCCCGGCTCCCCGCGCCCGGCTCCAGCTCGTAGTCGGCGAACACTTCGTCCGCGATGATCGCAATGCCGCGCGCCGCGCAGATCGCCGCGAGCCGATCGAGCTCGTGCGCCGACACGAACGATCCCGTCGGGTTGTTCGGGCTGACGACGAGGATCGCGCGGGTGCGGGGTGTGATCGCGCGCTCGAGACCGGCCAGGTCGATCGACCAGGCGCCGTGGACATCGAGGTCGTACGGGCGCGTGACGACGAGATCGAGCCGCGTGAGGTGATCGAAGAGCGGGTAGCTCGGCCGCGGCACGAGCACCTCGTCGCCGGCGTCGGCCAGCAGCTTGAACAGCAGCGAGTAGCCGTCGCTGGTGCTCGCGTCCAGCACGATGCGCTCGGGCCGCACGGAGACGCCCCGTCGCGCGTAGTCGGCCGACACCGCCCGGCGGGCGTCGAGGATGCCGAGCGCTGACGGCGCGTATCGCAGCCCGCGCGCGTCGCCGAGCGGCGCCAGCAGATCCTCCGGGTAGTCGAACCCGGCACGCGTCGGGTTGGAGAGCGTGAGGTCGATGAACGGCTCCCGACGCGCCCGTAACGCCTCCGACAGGCGGTTGGCCCGAACGTTCGCCGGCAGGCGCGATGAGAACATGCGGGGGGCCAACGGCGACCGACTACTGACCAACGACGATCTCTATCCGCTCGATCACGTCGCCTTCGAGAATCGCGTCGACGACCTCGATGCCGTTGAGCACCTGCGCGAACACGGTGTACTCGTGGTCCAGGCGCGGGTTGTCGACGAGGTTGACGAAGATCTGCGCGTCGCCGGTGTCGCGGCCGCGCGTGGAGACGCCGACCGCGCCGCGCACGTGTGGCCACAGACCCACTTCGTCGCGCATGAAGGTCGCGTCGCCGATGTATTCGGTCGCGCCGGGGCTCCCGCCCTGGATCACGAAGTTCGGCACGACGCGGTGGAAGGTCAGGCCGTTGTAGTAGCCCGCCTCCGCGAGATGGGCGAAGCGCAGGACCGCGGCCGGCGCCTGCGCGGTGAACAGCGCGAGATCGAACATCCCGACGCCGCGGATCGTCACGCGCGCGCGCGGCGCCGCGAGCCGCCGCAGATCGGCGGCGTTGAGATCGGACGCTGTGGCAGCCGACCCGGGTGTCGGCCCGGGACCGGCACGCGGGTCCGTCCCAGCGCTTCTGGCGCGTGGGTCCGTCTCCGCACGTGTGCCGCGCGGGTCGGCGCCCACACTCGCCAGCGCCTTGGCGATCGCGTCGCGCGCGTCGTGCGAGTTGTCGAGCCCTTCCGCGATCAACCGCTGCCACGCCGCCTTCAGCGCGGGCACTGCCTGATCGGTGTGCGGCGTCCCCTCGAGCGCCAGCGCCGCCTGGCGCAGGATCTGGTATTCGTGGCGCGAGAGCTCGGACACGTACACGGCATCCGCGTCGTGCCCGGCGATCGTGCGCAGGCCTTCGACGGCCGCCTCGCGCACGTTGTCGTCGTCGTCGCTCGCCAGCGTCTCGAGCGCATCGCGACTGTTGATGTGCGCCGCTGCGCGGGCGGCGTACATCCGTAATTGCCAGATTCGCGAGCCGCTGAACTGCCGCAGCACGGCGGCGCCGCGCGACGGCACGGCGGTGGCGAGCGCCACCAGCGCGTGCGCGGCGCGGTGCCAGCCGCGCACCGCGCCCGCGCTCGACAGATCGCTGACGGCGCGCTCGAGCGCGGCGACGGCGTCGGGCGCCGATCCGCACGCGCCCAGCTGGTCGAGCGCGAACAGCGTGACGTGCACGTCGCGATCGCCGGCCGCCGACAGCGCCGCGGCGCAGGAGTCGGGGTCGTTGCGCGCGCGCAGGCTGCGCAGCGCCTCGAGCCGTGCGATGGGCGAGTCATCCGCCCGTCCGGCCGTCAGCACGCGGTGCAGTTCCGGGGCCGGCACCTGAGGGGCCGCGGACGCCGCGGCGCGCATCGCCTCGCGGCGCACCTGCGCGTCGGCATCGTGCGCGGCGGCGCCCAGCGTCTCGGCGTCCACGGCGGCGGCCGTCGTCAGCGCCTCGAGGGCCAGGCGGCGCACCCGCGCGCCGGTCACCGCTTCGCCCTGCATCGGGATCACCAGCCGCCGGAGCAGCGCGAGCGCATCGTCGCCCGGCGATCGCAGCCGGCGCTGGGTCCGGACGAGCGCTTCGAGCCCCTGGGCGACGCCGAGCCGATCGGTCAGCGTCCCGGCGCGACCGGCCATCTCGATCAGCGCCCGCTCGGCGGCTTCGGCCTGCGCCGGCTCGAGGTACGGCAGTCTGCCGAGCGTCGCGCTGAGCGCGCTGCGGACGTCCGGCTCTGTCTCGTCCTTCAGGCGCGCGGCCAGCGGCGCCGAAGCGACGTCGATCGCCGCTGCGGCCGCCGCCTTGTCGCCTTTCCAGCCCTGCGCCGCCTGACCGATGGCGTTCGCCGCCTCGGACCGGATTTCCGGAAGCGCGTGCCGCAGCGAGGGGAGGAGATCGGCAATCAGCGCCGGGCGCTCGAGACGGCCGATCGCCCGAATCGCGACCCGGATCGTCTGCGGGTCGGCGTCGTGGAGGCCCGATCGGAGGGTCGCGAGATCGCGCGGCGTCGGGGCGCGCCGATCCTCCGCCTGCAGCACCGCCAGCATCGTCGTCCGCGGCGCCGCCGGTGGTTCATCCTGCGCATGCACGACGAAAAAGAAGCAACCGCCGAGCACGCAGAGTGCGCAGAGAAATATTTTCTCTGCGATCTTTGCGATCTCCGCGGTCCCTTCTTCTCTCATCACGGGCGCAGATGCCGCGTCGCCGCGGAATATTCGAGCATCTGCGCGGTCAGGTCGAGGGGATACGAGATCGTCACGTCGACGATCGCCCCCGAGGCATCGGTCACCGCGTCCAGCGTCGGCATCACGAAGCCGCTGTACGACGGCAGCTGCAGACGATCGACGCGAGCGACGACTTCGTCGCGCAGCGCGGGATCGAAGTGCACGCCGTACGTGTCGACCAGCCGGAGCGCCGCGCCGTAGTCGCCTTCGGCCTTGATGCCCTGCACCTCGGCGAGCAGCCGGCCGACGCCCTCGCGGAATGCCTCCGGATCGATCATCACGTAGTAGGTCTTGCCGCCGCGCGTCCGCACGTCGATCGCCGGCGTGTGCGCCATCAACCAGTGGACGATCATCTGGCGGTTGCGCATGTGATCTTCTTCGATGTGCGTACCCTCGCGGATCCGCCGGAGCTGCACGAGCGCGTTGCGCGCGTAGCTTTCGTACTCCGTCCGCACGATGTCGTCGTGCGCGTCCTCCGGCACGAGGCCGAACTCGACGAGCTTGCGGTCGGGGAGGAAATAGAGCGCGACGAGATCCGCGCGGGCCTCCTCGATCGCCGAGAACTGCTCCTTCAACGCCGCCTGCGGACTCCCGTTCAGCCGCTCGGCCACTTTTCCGGAGCCGTGGCCGATCACCTCGTGCATGTTCGTCGTCAGCTCGCTGGAGAACGCGCTCCACCGTTTCGATCGCTCGGCTTCCTCCGGCGTCCACGAGAACTCGTGGCGGAACTCGGGCAGCGTCGATCGGTCGTACGCCTCGTTCACGTTCGCCAGCGACACCGACTTGCTGCCGTACCGCTCGCGGATGCCCTGGTCGTTCGGCAGGTTGATGCCGACCGGTGTAATCGGCCCCGACTCCCCCGTTTCGACGACGATGTCGATCGCGTTGGCGGTGACGCCGTGGACGCCCGCTTTGCGGTACTTCGGATCCCACGGCATGTGGTCTTCGAACCACTGCGCCTGCTCGGCGATCGTCCTGATCTGCGACGTCTTCTCCTGGTTCACGTAGAAGACGAGCGCTTCCCACGCGCCTTTGATGCTGCGCGCGTCGAGATAGACCTCGACGAAGCCGTTGATCGTGTCCACAGGCGACGCCTTGTCCTGCACCCACGCGATGTCGTACGCCTCGCGGTCGGCCCCTTCGCCGGTGCGGTAGAACGTCATCAGCGCGCGCAGCGCCTTCGCCATCGGCTCGGTCGCATAGGGGATCGCCGCGTCGAGATGCCCGACGATCGCTTCGATCTGCGCGCTGTAGCGTCCGCCGACGCGATAGACTTCTTCGACCAGCCGCCCGTCGCGTTTCACGAGGCGCGAATTCAGCGGGTGCTTCTCCTCGAACCCCTCCAGATCCTCCATCGACAGGCCGACGTAGAGATTGTTCGCGCTCGCGGTGATGATGTCCGTGCCGGCGCGGGGCGTTTTGCTGGTGACGGTGGGATCGACGTCGAGGTCGAAGAACATCGGCGCCAGCCGCGCGAGCAGCGCGTCGAGCGTCTCGCCGGCCTGCAGCGGAAAGCGCGCGCCGGCGCGCTCGGCGGCCAGCGCCGCGGCGGCGAACGCGGCGGGCGGGCACGCGAGCACGAACTTTCGCGCCGTGAGGTTGTTGTACGGGCCGGTGTTGATCCAGAACAGCTTGGTGTAGCGCGCGATCTCGTCGAGCACCGCGCGGTCGGTGCCGGACGGGTGCGTGACGATCGCCTCGAGGACGTCGCGCATCTCGAGGTTGTGCGCGTAGCGCTGGTCGTAGAAAATATCGCGGCCCGCAACGGCCGCCCGTCCCAGATGCCAGACCAGCGTTTTCTCGCGCAACGGCAGATCGCGGAAGGCATCGGCATAGACCTGCACCACGGCGGCTTCGCCGACGCGCTCGAGGAGGTATTTGCGGTCGGTGGGCCCGGCGGTCGTCGCGGGCGCCGGCGTCGTGTCTCTCATCAGCCCTCAGCCCCTTTTCGTTAGCCTACTATGCCGACCAGGCGGGGATCAGGTGGGGATCGGATGCGGTCAGATGGGGGGCGGACCCCCGATCGACCGCGACCCCGCCCCGATCCCACCCTGGAAATGGCCCCGGTAATCCACTAAGATGCGCGTGCCACCGACCTCGACCCGGCACCCGGCCGGTGACATTCATAGACATCGGCGCCTCTGACCCGGCGAAAGATCCCGCTGACCCCGCGAAAGATCATTGAATCAAAGCCCGTACGGGATTATTGTTGCCACGACTCAATCCCTCTCCATCCGGTCGGTCCACGACCCGACGAGGTGATCCTGCAATGGACGATAAGAAGATGTCGGAAGAAACGTCAGAATCGGTATCACGGCGCGGCTTCATCAAAGGGGTGATCGCGGCGGGAGCGGTGGCCTCGTCCTCCGCCTACCTGTTTCGCACGACGCCTCTGCTCGGCCAGCCGTCGGCGCCGGGCGCGGTCGAGCGCCTCATCACGCTGAACGTGAACGGTCAAGACCGGCGCGTCGACGTCATGAAACAGGAAACGCTCGCCATGACCCTCCGGTACAAACTGGGGCTCACGGGCACCAAGCTCGGATGCGACCGCGCCGAATGCGGTGCCTGCACCGTCCTCATCGACGATGTGCCGCGCTACTCGTGCTCGACGCTCACGCACACGACGCGCGGCCAGAAGATCCAGACGATCGAGGGGCTCGCTGACCCCGCGACCGGCAAACTGAGCGCCGTGCAGCAGGGCGTCATCGACGAGCAGGGTTTCCAGTGCGCGTTCTGCATGCCCGGCTTCGTGATGGCGGCCACCGGCTACCTCAAGACGAACTCGAACCCGACGCGCCAGGAGCTGGCGCACGGGGTCTCCGGCAATCTCTGCCGCTGCCAGGATTACGACAAGATTCTCACGGCCCTCATGAAGGGCGCCGAGCACATGAGGAACGCGTGATGGCTGACAACAAGCTGATCGGCCAGGACTACACGACCCCCGACCTGGTCGCGAAGGTCACGGGCAAAGCGAAATACGCCGAGGACTATCGCGTCGAAGGCATGCTGTTCGCCAAGCTGCTCGTCAGCCCGCACCCGCACGCGAAGGTCAGGCACCTCGACACGAGCGCCGCGCTGGCGATGCCCGGCGTCAAGGCGATCCTCACCGCCGACGACATGCCCGGCGCCGCCGTCGGCGCGACGCTCGGCGAAGGCGTGCAGGCGAGCGCGCAGGCCGAGCGCGGCCTGACCAACGAGCCGTTCTACCAGGGCGAACCGATTCTCGCGCTCGCCGCCATCGACGAAGACACGGCCGCCCGGGCGATCGAAGCGATCGTCATCGAGTTCGATCCGCTGCCCTTCGTCGTCGATCCGATCGAGAGCCTGCGTCCCGGCGGCGCGAACGCGCGCCCGCAGGGCAACGTCTGGATGCGTCCGGCAGCGCCGCCGGCGGCGCCCGGCGCGCGCGGCGCGGCCAACGATGCGCGCGGCGCGAACGCAGCCGGCACCGGAGCGGGCGCAGCAGCCGGCGCGGGCGCGGCATCGGGCGGCAGCCAGGCTGCCGGCCAGCGCGCCGCCGCCGCCGAAGGATCCTCGTCGAGCGGACGCCCGGGCGCTCCCGGCGCAACCGGCGCGGCAGCCGCAGCCGGA
>JAYVYV010000244.1:0-9953 GCA_043783985.1 Acidobacteriota bacterium
GACCTGGATCCGCGATCAGGACGCCAGCTTCGAGATGAACGAGCCCGACGCCTACGCGCTCGAAGAGGCGCTGCGGCTGAAGGAGAAGCACGGCGGGGAGGTGGTCGTCTGCTCGGCCGGGCCGGCGCGCGTGGCGCAGGTCATCCGCGAAGCGCTGGCGCGCGGCGCCGATCGCGCCATCCACGTGGAGGACGACGCCCTGGCGAGCGCGGACGCGTTCGTGACCTCCGGTGCGCTCGCCGCCGCGATGCAGGAGGAGCGGTTCGACCTCACGCTCACCGGGCTGCAGTCCGACGACCAGGGCTTCGCGCAAGTCGGCGTCATTCTTGCGGAAAAACTCGGCCAGCCGCACGCCACCATCATCATGGAAGTGCAGGTGGAGGGCGCCGCCCTGCGCGTGAAACGTGAGCTCGAAGGCGGCTGGTTCCAGTGGGTGGCGATGCCGCTGCCCGCGGTGCTGACGATCCAGAGCGGCATCAACCAGCTCCGGTACGCGACGCTCAAGGGGATCATGGCCGCGAAGAAGAAGGAAATCCGCAAGGCAGGGGTGCCCGCGGGCCTCACCGGCAAACAGAAGATCGCCAGCCTCTACGTGCCCGAGAAGGGCAAGAAGACGCAGCTCATCACCGGCTCGCCGGCGGAAGCGGCCAAGGAGCTCGTCCGCCGGCTGCGCGACGAAGCGCGGGTGATCGCATGATCCTGGTCATCGCAGAAAGCAGTAGTGGGGGCACGCTCAATCGCGCCACCTGGGAGACCCTCGTCGGCGCGCAGCAGCTCGCGGGGGTGGCGGGCGGCGACGGGGCCGTCGCGGTCCTCGTGCCCGGCGCCGGCGTCGGCCGCGTCGCTGCGGAACTGGCCGCCGCACAGGTCACGGAAGTCATCACCCTCGAGCACGCGGCGCTCGAGCCGTACACGCCCGACGGGTTCACCGCGGCGCTGCAGGACGCGATCGGCCAGCTCGCGCCGTCGCACGTCCTGCTGCCGCACACGTATCGGACGCGCGACTTCGCGCCGAAGCTGGCCGCGCGGCTCGACCGCGCGCTGCTCACCGACGTCACGGGCCTCAAGACCGCCGGGGGCGAGACGGCGTTCGTGCGGCCGATGTTCCAGGGCAAGCTGACGGCCGACGTGGTGCCGCAAGGCCCGGCGCCGCATTTCGTCACGTTCCAGATCGGCGCCTACCGCGTGGATCAGGTGGCAAAGGGCGCGTCGCCCGCGCCGGTGCGCGCGCTCGGCGTCACCGTCGACGCGTCCGCGATCCGGGAAAAGCCCGAAGCGCCCTTTCAGCAGGCGAAGCAGGCGGTCGATCTGTCGCAGGCCGAGCGGATCGTGTCGGTCGGCCGCGGCATCAAGGAGCAGGCCAACATCGCGCTCGCCCAGCAGCTGGCCGACGCGCTGGGCGCTGAAATCGCCGCCTCGCGCCCGATCTGCGATGCCGGCTGGCTGCCGATGGAGCGCCAGGTCGGGAGCTCCGGGCAGACGGTGGCGCCGAAGCTGTATCTCGCCCTCGGGATCTCCGGCGCGATTCAGCATCTGGTCGGGATGAAAGGCTCGAGCACCGTCGTCGCGATCAACAAGGATCCCGACGCGCCCATTTTCGAGATCGCCGACTACGGCATCGTCGGCGACCTGTTCGAGATCGTGCCGGCGATTATCGAGGCCGTGAAGGCCTAGAACGCAAAGCGCGCAAAGCACGCAGAGAGAAAGCGTTTGGCTTTGCGGGCTCTGCGGGCGTAGCGTTCCAACGTTGTGATGCAAACCCTGGCGTTCTGGATCCTGCTACTCCTGTTCCTGGGCGCGTTCGCGGCGCAGGTGGCGCGGCGCGTCCTGCTGATCGCTTCGGCTCCCAACACGTTCTCCCTCGACCATCTGGGCGTCCGCACCGGTCGCTTCGTCGTCGACGTGCTGCTGCAGTGGCGCACGATCAAGGAGCGGCCGCTGACCGGCCTCATGCACGCGTTCGTGTTCTGGGGCTTCGTGGCGTTCGGCGGGTACACCCTCACCGAATTCCTCTACGGGCTGGGCATCGTCGATCTGACGCACGCCGCGTGGTTTCACGCCTACCGTCTGGCGCTGACGCCCTTTGCGGCGGCGGTTCTCGTCGGCATCCTCTACCTGCTGATCCGGCGCGCGTTCGTCCGCCCGGTGGCGCTCGGGCCGAAGGTGTCGGTGGAGTCGATCGTCATCGGGCTGTTCATCGCCACGTTGATGATCACGTTCCTGCTCACGTTTCGCCTGGCAGAGGGCGGCGTGGCCGGACGCGTGAACTGGTGGGTGCACGCGGTGGTGGTCCTCGCGTTCATGGCGCTCATTCCAGCGTCGAAGCACCTGCACCTCCTGCTCTCGCCCATCACCGTTTTCCTGAAGTCCACGGAGCTCGGGAACCTGCCGAACCTCGATTTCGAGAAGGAGCAGGTTGGCCTGGAAACGGTCAAGGATCTGGGCAGCAAGATGGCCCTCGACGCGTTCACCTGCGTCGAGTGCGGCCGCTGCCAGGTGAACTGCCCCGCGTGGGGCGCGGGGAAGGAACTCAACCCCAAGACGATCATCCTGCAGACGCAGGAGGCGCTGCTGGCCGGCGACCGCGAGCGCAAGCTCGGCGAGATCTACTCCGAGAAGGTGCTGTGGCAGTGCACGACCTGCGGCGCCTGCGAGAACCAGTGCCCCGTGGGCATCGAGCATCTCCCGATCATCATCGGCTCGCGCCGGGGCCTCGCGTCCAACGGCGACGCGCCGGCGTATCTCGGCGCGATGTACAACAACCTCGAGCGCCGCAGCAATATCTGGGGGCTCGGGTACGACCAGCGCACGAAGTTCGTGACGTCGGCCGAGCTCGAGACCTTCGATCCCGCGCAGCATGACGTGATGGTGTGGCTCGGCTGCGCCGGCTCGTTCGACGCCGACTTCCAGAAGTCGCTGAAGTCGATGTTCGCGATCCTGCGCACGTGCGGCGTGAAGTTCGGCGTGCTGTCCAAGGAGAAGTGCACCGGCGACCCGGCCAAGCGCACCGGCAACGAGTACATGTTCCAGGAGCTGGCGACCGCGAACATCGAAGAGCTGAAGGCGGCCGGCCCGAAGAAGATCCTCACGTCGTGCCCGCACTGCGTCAAGACGATCGGCGACGACTACAGGAAGTTCGGCTACGAGGTCGAGATCGTCCACTCGTCGGTCTACATCGAGGAGCTGACGCGCACGGCGCTGAGCAGTGCGAAGGCTTTAGCCGAGCGATCCGGTGACCCGCGTGACACGGTCACGTTCCACGATCCCTGCTACCTCGGGCGCTACGCCGGCAGGGTGGACGAGCCGCGCGCGCTGCTCGAGCGCTTCGGCGCCGACATCAGCGAGGTAGAACGCAACCGCGAGAACCCGTACTGTTGCGGCGCCGGCGGCGGGCTGCTGTTCAACGACAAGGAAGAGGAGCCGGGCACGCGCATCAGCGACGTGCGGTTCAAGCAACTCCAGGCCACCGGCGCGAACACCGTCGTGACCGCCTGCCCCTTCTGCTCGATCATGCTGAAAGGCGCCGGCGCCAGCGCACAGTCGGACACGCAGTTCGTCGACCTCATGACCTACGTCAACGGCAAGCTCCAGCCACGGGCGTGAATGCCGGCTGGCGCGCATCGCCGTCGAAGCGCCTTCAGGCCAGGCTGATCTCGGGCGCCGGCTATCCCGTCGTCGCCGCGCTGGCGGCTACTTACCGCTGGCGCCGGGAAGGACTCGCGCATCTCGATGACGTGAAGCGCAGCGGGCGCCAGCCGATCATGGCGTTCTGGCACGGCCGCATCCTCCCTGCCACCTATTTCTTCCGCCGCCGCGGCATCGTCGTCATCACCAGCGAGAACTTCGACGGCGAGTGGATCGCGGGGATCATCGAGCGGTTCGGCTACGGCACTGCGCGTGGATCCACGTCGCGCGGGGCGGTGAAGGCGCTCGTGCACCTGAAGCGCGAGATGGCGGCCGGGAAGCCGGCCGCGTTCACCCTCGACGGTCCGCGCGGGCCGGCGAAGGTCGCCCAGCGCGGCGCGATCTGGCTCGCGAAAGCGACCGGCAACCCGGTCGTGCCGTTCCACATCGAAGCCAGCCGTCACTGGACGCTGCGCAGCTGGGACCGCACCCAGATTCCCAAGCCGTTCTCCGACGTCGCGATCTCGATCGGGGAGCCGATGGAGGTGGCGCCGGGCGCGGACGAACCGGCGATGGAGCAGGCGCGGCTCGCGCTCGAAGCCCGGTTGAAGTCGCTCGAAGCCCGCGCGACCGCCATGCTCGACTAGAGGCTGCCCGCCTGATGGCCGTCGACGTGGTCACCGAGATCGGGGTCAATCGCCGGGCAGAGGAGCGTCTGCACGTGGTTCGGCCTGGCCGGGACGATTGGCGTCCGCGGATCATCACGTGGCAAGTCGCCGCTTCGCAATCTACAATCCTCAGATTCGCATGTCCGTGATCCTGATTCACTCCGACCGATTCGCCGAGCACCAGACGCCGCCGGGGCATCCCGAGCGGTCCGAGCGCGCCGAGACGATGGACGCCGTCGCTGCCCGGTGGCGCGAACGCGGGACCGAGATGGTGGCGCCGCCAGCGGCCACGCACGAGCAGCTCGCGCGGGTCCACGACGACGACTACCTGCGGCGGATCGCCGGCACGGCGGGGAAGGCGTCGCAGCTCGATCCCGACACCTACACGTCGCCCGAGTCGCACGAGATCGCGCTGCTGGCCGCCGGCGCCGCCGTCGACGCGGTCGACCGGGTGATGGGCGGATTGCACACCGCCGCGGTCGCGATGGTCCGGCCGCCCGGGCACCACGCGGAGCGCGATCGCGCGATGGGCTTCTGTCTGTACAATAACGCGGCGGTGGCGGCGGCGCACGCCCGTGCGCGAGGCGCCGCGAAGGTTGCGATCGTCGACTACGACGTCCATCACGGCAACGGCACGCAGCACATCTTCGAGGCCGATCCGCACGTCCTCTACATCTCGACGCATCAGTTCCCGTACTACCCGGGGACCGGGGCGGCCGAGGAAATCGGGCGCGGTGCCGGACGCGGATTCACCGTCAACGTGCCGCTAGAAGTCGGCGCGTCCGACGAGGACTATCAGGTGGCGTTCTCGCACGTCGTGCTGCCGCTGCTCCGGCAGTTCGATCCGGATCTGATCATCGTGTCGGCCGGCTTCGACGCCCACGAACGCGATCCCCTGGGCGGGATGCGTCTCTCGACCGCGGCGTTCGCCGCGATGACGCTGGAACTGCGCGCCGTGGCCGACGCATGCTGTCGCGGCCGTATCGTCTGCGTGACGGAAGGTGGCTACGATCTGCGCGCATTGGCGGCGTCGCTCGACGCGGTGATCGGCGCGCTTGCGGCGGCCGATCCGCCGTCGCCAATCGCGTGGCCGTCGAGCGGCATCGCCTCGACGCGCGGGGCGGCGGCGGTGACCGCGCTCCGGCCTGTCCTCGCGCCGTACTGGACGCTCTGAGGTGGGGCTACCCAAGACGCCGGTGAAGACGCCCGAAGCCCCGATCGCGCGCGATCGAGCTGAACCGTATGCCGAAGACCTGCTAAGATTGATTGCTCTCACATAATGGCAATTACGGCTGAAGACTACGCTGCGGTCATTTCGCAGCGCATGGCCGGCGAGCGGGTCGCGATCGCGGCCAGCTGGCTCGGGAGGCTGCGCGAGCTGCTGACCGTGACGGCGAACGAAGTCTTTCCGTCCGAGCAGCTGCTCGACCACATTCCAACGCTGGTCGACGAAATCGCGGGCTACCTGGCGGCGCCGGCCGAGGAGGCGATCGCGGCCAACGCGGCGGTCATGGACAAGGCGCGGGAGCTGGGGCTGCTGCGCCACCAGCAGCACGCCTCGGCCCACCAGCTGCTGCACGAGTACGAAATCCTCGGCGAAATCCTCGAGGCCTTTCTCGTCGAGGAAACCTTGCGCCTGGGACTCCAACCCTCGGTGGCAGAGTGCTTCGAGGTCCAGCGGCGGCTGACCCAGTCCGTGCGCGTGCTGATGCGGACGACCGTGGACACCTTCATCGGCGAATACACCACGACGATTCAGGAACAGAACGAACGCCTCAAGGCCTTCAACCGCGCGGCCAGCCACGAGCTGCGATCGCCGATCGGCACGCTGCGGTTCGCGGCTGCGCTGCTCGACAACGAGGCGGTGCTCCAGGACCCCCTGCGGCTGGCCAAGGTCACCGCGACCGTCAAGTCGAGCGCCGAACGGCTCACCTGGCTGGTCGAGAACCTGCAGCGCATCGCGCGCATGAAGGACCCGCTCGACGTTCCGAGCGAGCAACGGGTGGACCTCACGGCGCTGGCGGAGGAAGTGGCAAGACAGCTTCACGAGATGGCGCAGGCGCGCCAGGTGGCGATCCGCGTCGCGCCGGACCTCCCGATGCTGGTGGCCGACCCGGCCCGCCTCGAGCTCGTCCTGTTGAATCTGATCGCCAACGCGATCAAATACAGCGACCCGCACAAACCGGATCCGTTCGTCGAGATCGCGCAGGCGCGGCGGGCGATGGATGCCGTGGTGGCCGACGATGCCCACCCGTTCACGCTGTGCGTGCGGGACAACGGCCTCGGGATTCCGGAAGCCGATCAACCGGCGATCTTCGACCGCTTCTTCCGCGCCCACGCCCACCGCGACGAGGAGCTGGGCGTGAGCGGCACCGGCCTCGGGCTCGCCATCGTCATCGACTGCGTGCAGGCGCTCGGCGGCGCCATCCGCTGCGAATCGCGCGTCGGCGAGGGCACCTCCTTCTTCATCACCCTCCCGGTTCCGGACCCGTCCGAGCCGTAACCGATCGGTCTGGTCTAGAATGAGGGGCAGTCCCCTCATGGCCGACTACAAACCCCAAGAGCTCGACAAGAAATGGCAGGCGCAGTGGACGTCGTCCAACGCGTTCGAGGTGAACGTCGATCCGTCGCGCCCGAAATATTACTGCCTGGAGATGTTCGCGTACCCGTCGGGCCACGCCCACGTGGGCCACGTCCGCAACTACATCATCGGTGACGTGATGGCGCGCACCAAGCGGATGCGCGGGTACAACGTGCTGCATCCGTTCGGCTGGGACGCCTTCGGTCTGCCGGCGGAGAACGCCGCGATCAAGACCGGCACGCATCCGGAAAAATCGACCCTCGACAACATCGCCCACATGAAAGGGCAGCTGCAGCGGCTCGGGATCAGCTACGCGTGGTCGCGCGAGATCGCGACCTGCCTGCCGGACTATTACAAGTTCAACCAGTGGATCTTCCTGAAGATGCTCGAGCGCGGCCTCGCATACCGCAAGCGATCGACGGTCAACTGGTGTCCGGTGGACAACACGGTGCTGGCCAACGAACAGGTGATCGACGGCGCCTGCTGGCGCTGCGGCTCGATCGTCGAGCCGCGGGATCTGGAGCAGTGGTTCTTCCGCATCACGCAGTACGCCGACGAGCTGCTCGCCGGCCTCGAGACGCTGACCGACTGGCCCGAGAAGGTGGTCGTGATGCAGCGCAACTGGATCGGCCGCTCGGAAGGCGCGCACGTTACGTTCGCGCTGGCGGGGGATCCGGGGCAGCCGGTCGAGGTCTTCACGACGCGGATCGACACGATCTTCGGCGCCAACTTCATCATGCTCGCGCCCGAGCACCCGCTGGTGGAGCAGTTCGCCGCGGCGTCATCCGACCCGGCCGCGTTTCGCGCCAAGGCCCAGGCGTTCCGCTCGCAGGAGCGCGACGTCCGCATGGGCGGCAAGCAGGGGTTCGACACCGGCCGCCAGGCTATCAACCCGTTCACCGGCCAGCCGGTGCCGATCTGGGTGGCCAACTTCGTCCTCTGGGGATACGGCACAGGCGCGGTGATGGGCGTGCCCGGCCATGACCAGCGCGACTTCGAGTTCGCCAAGGCCTATGGCCTGCCGATCACGATCGTCGTCCAGCGGGACGGCGACCCGCTGTCGGGCGAGACGATGACCGAGGCGCACGCAGGCGAGGGATCGCTCGTGAATTCGGGCGCCTTCAACGGTCTGCCGTGGCAAGAGGCCAACCGCCGGATGACGACCGAGGCGAAGGCGCGCGGCGTCGGCGAAGGGACCGTGCAGTACCGCCTCAAGGACTGGGGCATCTCGCGGCAGCGTTACTGGGGCACGCCGATTCCGGTCGTGCACTGTGAGAAGGACGGCATTGTGCCGGTCCCGTACGCGGATTTGCCGGTCACGCTCCCCAACATCACCACGTTCACCGGCCGCGGCGACTCGCCGCTCGCGCAGGTGCCCGAGTGGATCAACGTGAAATGCCCGACGTGCGGCGGTCCGGCCAGGCGCGAGACCGACACGATGGACACGTTCGTCGACTCGTCGTGGTACTTCCTGCGGTTCGCCGATCCGAAGAACACCGAGCTGCCGTTCGACCCGGCCGCGTCGGCGTACTGGATGCCGGTCGATTTCTACAGCGGCGGCGTCGAGCACGCGATCCTGCACCTCCTCTACTCGCGGTTCTTCACGCGCGTGCTGCGTGATGTGGGGCTGGTCGCCTTCGACGAGCCGTTCACACGGCTGCTGACGCAGGGCATGGTGCTCAAGAACGGCGCCGTGATGTCCAAATCGAAGGGCAACGTCGTCGATCCCGACGACATGCGGAAGAAGTACGGCGCCGACGCGTTGCGGCTGTACGTGATGTTCGTCGCGCCGCCCGAGAAGGAAATCGAGTGGGGCGACGCGGGGCTCGAAGGCAGCTTCCGGTTCCTGATGCGCGTCTGGCGCCTGGTCGATCACTGGGCGGAAACGATCGGCGGGGAGGGGATCCCCGAGTGCGGTGCCGACTGCACCGACGCGGAGCGGGCGCTGCGGCGGAAGACGCACGAGACGATCCGGCGCGTGACGGGCGATGTCGAGGAGCGCATGCACCTCAACACGGCGGTGTCGTCGTTGATGGAGCTCGTCAACGAGCTGTACGCCTTCAGCGAGGGGACGGCGCACGGCGCGCCGTCGCGGGCCGAGGCGGAGCCGGGTCGCGTCGAGCGGGCGCAGACCATTGCGGCCCTGCGAGAGGCGATCGATGCGCTCGTCGTGATGATCTCGCCCTTCGCGCCGCACACCGCCGAGGAGCTGTGGGACATGCTCCGCCACGTCGGCGGCCTGGCGAAGGCCCGGTGGCCGTCGTTCGACCCCCAGGTTGCCAGGGCGGCCGAGGTCGTCGTGCCGGTGCAGGTGAACGGCAAGCTGCGCGGGCGCATCACGGCGCCGGCGGACGCGGCCGAGGATCGGCTGCGCGAGCTGGCGCTCGCCGACCCCGCCGTCCGCGCGTACACGGACGGCAAGACGATCAGGAAAGTGGTCGTCGCGAAGGGACCGCTGGTCAGCGTGGTCGTCTCATGACGGGCGCTGGAGGCTCGGGGCTGCCGCCTTCGCGCCTGTGGGGCTTCGGCGAGCGTCGCCGGAGCTCCGGCGTGGTCAGGCTGTGCGGACGCAGGGCGGCTGGCCGTCGAGAGAGAAAAGCCCTGCTCTGCGGTCTTTGCGTCCTCTGCGGTTTCTTCTGGTCGTCGTGTGGCTATGCGCTCGCGGGCCGCGGCTCGTTCCTGCCGTCCTACATCAAGACCATCGGCGTCCCGACGTTCGCGAACCGTACCGTGGTCTTCAACCTCGAGACGATGCTGACGCAGAAGGTGCGGTCGGAGTTCATCGGCCGTGGAAAGTACCAGATCCTCCCGGAGGCCACCGGCGTCGACGCACTGCTCACCGGCGAGATCACTGCCGTCAGCATCCAGCCGGCCAGCTTCACTCCGCAGCAGCTGGCCTCACGCTACGCGATCACGATGACCGCGAGGATCGAGCTGCGCGACATCCGCGAGAACAAGATCCTGTGGGAGAACGCGAGCGTGCTGTTCCGGCAGGAGTACGACGCCTCGGGCGGCCGCGCCATCATCGACCCGGCGGCGTTCTTCCAGCAGGACACCAGCGCGCTCGAGCGCATCAGCAC
>JAYVYV010000245.1:0-3741 GCA_043783985.1 Acidobacteriota bacterium
GAACATCGACATCACGGAGGACGACAGGCCGATGCCGCCCCGCTCGGGCCCCAGCGCCAGGTAGGACGGGACCCAGCTGTTGAGCCCCCACCAGCCGAAGAGCGTGCAGGCGTTCATCAGCGTCACGAAGACCGTGATCTTCGCGACCTTCGGCGTGAAGAGCAGGCTGATGCGGCCGCGGTCCGCCTTCGCCGTGTCGAGCCAGATCTGCGGTTCTTCGACGTTGCGGCGGATCCACATCGTGAAGAGCGCCGGCAGGACGCCGACGAAGAAGACGCCGCGCCAGCCCCAGACGGGCATGACGATCAGGTTGACCAGCGCCGCGAAGCCATACCCGATCGCCCATGAGCTCTGGACGAAGGCCAACGCCTTGCCCCGATGTCTCGCCGGAAACGATTCCGAGACGAGCGCCGCGCCGGTCGCCCATTCGCCGCCCATGCCGAGACCGAGGCACACGCGGAACACCGCCAACTGCACGACGGTCTGCGAGAAGCCGCAGGCCGCCGTGAAGATCGAGTACATCAGGATCGCGCCCATCAGCGCGCGCTTGCGGCCGAGGCGATCGGCGATCACCGCGAACACGATGCCGCCGGCGGCCGCCGCGAGCTGCGTGATCGATCCCAGCAGTCCGTTGGTCTGGAACGAGAGGTGCATGACAGGATCGTTGATGAGCGCCGCGCCGACCATCGCGTAGAGCATCACGTCGAACGAGTCGAGCATCCAACCCAGGGCGGCGGCGACGAACGCGTGCCGCGCGCGCCGGTCCGCATCGCTCCACCATGCGAACATGCCTTCGCTGGAAGGGCTCAGGGCGACGGGCTGAGGGGTGATCGTCACAGGGCGTGGGGCTTGGTCACGGGCTCAGGGCTCAAGGGCTGAGGATGCAGAGCTACACGGCTCCGATGGCCCCGACGATAACACCGGCCGATTCGAGACCGGCGCGGATCTTCGCGGCGAGGACGTCGGACCCCGGCGTGTCGCCGTGGACGCAGATCGTCTCCGCCTCGAGCGCGACGACCGATCCGTCGATCGCGACGACGGTTCGTTCGTTCACCATGCGCACCGCGCGCGCGACAACGGCGGCCGCGTCGTGGATGACGGCGCCTGGAGTGCGTCGAGACGCCAGCGATCCGTCCGCCTCGTACGCGCGGTCGGCGAACACTTCCGCCGCCACGCGCAGTCCCGCCGCGCGTCCGGCCTTCAGGATCTCGGACCCGGGCAGGCCGAAGAGGATCAGCGTCTTGTCGAAGGCCGACACCGCGCGCGCGATCGCTGATGCGAGCTCAGGGTTGCGCACGGCCATGTTGAACAGCGCGCCGTGCGGCTTCACGTGCTGGAGCTTCACGCCTTCGGCGGCGGCGACACCGGCGACGGCCGCGATCTGATACAGCACCATGTCCTCGGCTTCGTGCGGCGTCACGTTCAACTCCCGCCGGCCGAATCCCACGAGGTCGGGAAACCCGGGGTGCGCACCGACGGCGACGCCGTGCGCCTTCGCCAGGCGAATCGTCCCGCGCAGCACCGACGGATCGCCGGCATGAAACCCCGCGGCGACGTTGGCCGACGTGATCGACGTCATCACGCCGGCGTCGTGGCCGATGGTGTAGGCGCCGAAGGACTCGCCCATGTCCGAGTTGATGTCGATGCGCATAAGGTCGGGTGGACAGGTGGCCCGGATAGCGCGGTCGGGTTGGTGAAAAAGCCCTCCCCGAGCAGCCGCGAGCCAACGAGATCCCGCACGAAGAACACAAAGGATACGTCTAAACGCTACCTAGCTGATCCACAAGACCGACGACCCCACCCGCCCTACCGGCCCATCCGACGTATCGCCGTGTGCAGTTTGAGGCTGTTCCTCTCGGCGCCAGTTGGCTATTGTTGGGGACTGCATCCCCGCGCCTGCGGGCGCAGGGCGGATCGATTGACACCGACGCGCGATGCGCGTCCAAGGAGAGTCACATGAGCGTCGCCAAGGTATCGGAAATCAGCTCCACGTCCAAGACCAGCTTTGAAGATGCGATCCAACAGGGTCTCGCGAGGGCGCACAAGACCATCCGCAACATCCGCAGCCTGTGGATCAAGGAGCAGCACGCGCGCGTCACCGACGGAAAAATCACCGAGTACCAGGTGAACATGCTGATCACCTTCATGCTGGACGAGTAGTCGCGCGACGCGGCCGCCCGGAGCCGCGCGCTCCGGGCAGGCCTTACCTGTCTGCCCTACCTGACCTGCCCGCCCGGCTCTGTCGTCTTCTTCTCCTCCGCAGTCTTGGCGGGCTTCGGCGGGCGTGGCCTGTTCATCGAGAGGCTGACGCCGTTCCAGAACGGTTCCACCTTGCGCTCGATCTCGTGGTGCCCCTGCACGAGGTACTCGAGGATCGCCTTGTCCCATTGGAGGCCGGCGTTGGCGACGAGCTTCATCCAGTCGCCGCGCGCGGTCTCGTCCGGCGCCTCGGTGACGCCGTCCCAGATCGTCACGTTCGGATTGCGCGTCATGAAGTCCGGACTCAGCGGGTTCGCGCGTGCGCCCTTGATCGACTTGTAGATCAGCACGCCGTCGGTGAAGTCGAGCTTGAAGTTCTTCTGATCGAAATCGAAGCTGTAGCGCTTGTAGCGATCGTACGCCCGCGCGTTGAGGGCCACCGTGCCCGGCGCCGCCTTGGCGTACTCCGTGATCATGGCGAGCAGCTTCATCTGCTCCGCCTTGTGCCGCGGATACCGCGCGTCGTCCAGCCAGCCGAACCCGGGCATCCACCAGCCGCGCATCGTCCAGTAGTCGCGCGTCTCGACCGAGCGCGTGCGGACCCAGGCGGCGTACTCGGAGAAGATCTGCACCCATTCGTGCGAGGGGTAGCCGTGCGGGTTCAGGAAGATGTCCGGGAGCCAGGTGCGCCAGATTTTCGGCCTGATGCCGCTCTCGGGATAAATGGGGTCAGGGTCCCATTGCGCGGCCGTGACGTCGACGCCGAGCGAACCGAGATACCCCGCGTGCAGCATGTGCGTCGGGTTGATCGTCTGCAGATCGTAGGCGAGCTGCGCGCCGTCCGCGTTCGTGATCGGGTGGACGACGACGTTGACCTTGTTCAGCTTGTCGCGGTACACCGGGTCGGTCAGCAGGAGCTCCGCCATCCGCAGCACGTGGCTCGTGGACGACACCTCGTTCGCGTGCTGGCGCGCCGAATAGACGATCGTCGGCTTCATCGTCGTCTGCTTGGCCTGCGACCAGTGCGACGCCTCGATCGGCGGCATCAGGTCCATCGCCCAGACGTCCTTGCCGAGATAACTCTGCCCGACCTTGTAGACGCTCGCTTCCTTGAACGTCGACATCTTCGCGAGGATCTCGTAGGCCTCCGGCGGCGGGATCGGGGTGTCCCACTGGACCAGTGGCGGATCCGAAACAGCGCGTGTCCATCCGCTCGGCAGCAGCGTCTTGATGTCGGGAAACGGCGCCGGCGTGCCGTTCGGCTGAAGGGTCGCGACGACTTCCGTGGCGGGCTTGCTCTCGTGCTCCCAACCGATCGTCACGCGGACAGCGCCGAGGTCGTGACACGCCAGCGCGTCCCGATACAGGCCGGCCGCGCGCAGCCGGTTCAGGTTCGCCAACACGGCGGCCGCCTGCTCCGCCGACATCATCGTGCGATCGACCCGATCGTCGGAGGTGCGTTTGATCAGCGCGTCGCGATCGTCCTTCTCGGTATCAACCTTCACACGCAGATCGAGCCGTTCGATCCCGTTGCGGCCCGCA
>JAYVYV010000246.1:0-9936 GCA_043783985.1 Acidobacteriota bacterium
GCGATCCGGCCGAGCGCCATGCTCGGCAGCAGGTAGCCGAGCGCGCATCCGGCCAGCGCCAGCGGGAGGTTCGGCTTGCCGAAGAACGGCGTCGCCAGCAGCACGAACGCCACCAGGGCGCAGCCGAGCCGGATGCCGAAGAACACCGCGATCGCCTCGTGCTTGCGGTAGCCGGCGGTCACCAGCCGCTGCTGCAGCTTCCCCATCTCCGAGCGCGATTGCGGCGCCATCGCGCCGAACTTCTTGAGCGTGTCGATGATCCGGCGGTCGTAGCCGGAGTCGCCGGCCTCGGCCTTGGCCCGCGTGCCGGTCACTTCGTCGAGCCGCCGCTCGATCGCGGCGCCCTCGGCGGGCGCCAGCGCCATCGCGGCGGCCGCAATCAGCAGCGACCCGAACAGAAACGCCAGCAGTGGAAGCAGCATCGTCACGGCTCTACACCTCGATTTTGATGACCTGACGGATCCAGATGAACCCGGCGGTCTGCATCACGATCGCGCCCATCAGCATCAGCTGGCCGATCCGTTCGCGAAACAGCACCTGCATGTGCTCCGGGTTCATGAACGACAGCGCGACCGCGAGCGCCGCCGGCAGCGCGAGCAGGACGTAGCCGGTGAAGCGGCCGTGCGCGGTGTGGACGCGCACCTGGCGCCGGATCTTGAAGCGCTCGCGTACGACGTGCGCCAGGTTCTCCAGGATCTCCGACAGGTTGCCGCCGGTGTCGCGCTGGATCAGCACCGCGGTCACGAAGAAGCGGACGTCGAGCAGGCCGATGCGCGCCGCCATCTCGTTGAGCGCGTCGCGCAGCGGCAGACCGAAGTTCTGCTGGTCGAACGTTTTCTTGAACTCGGGGCCGACCGGATCGGGCAGCTCCTCGGCAGCCATGCCGAGCGCGGTCTGCAGCGCGTGCCCGGCGCGGATGGCGCGCGACAAGAGGTCGAGCGCTTCCGGGAACTGCTCTTCGAAGCGCTTCAAACGCTTCGACCGCTTGTAGAGCAGCCAGGCGAAGGGCGTCATGCCGGCGACGCACGCCGCCAGCAGCGGCGCGAACCGCTGCGGCACGAAGAGAAAGGCCGCCAGGCCGGCGCCGGCCGCCGCGACGATGCTCATCAAAGCCAGGCCGCTCGGCGCGACGCGGGCGCCCGATTGCTCGATGAGGCGGGCCACACGCCTGCCCGGGCCGGTCCCCGAGAGGAAGCGGTCCAATCCCGGCAGCGGGCCCTCGAGCGCGTGTTTGAGGACCGTGTCGTCGCCCGCGGCTTTCAGATCCGCGGCGGTCGTGTCCGCCGACACCTCGCGAAGCCGATGATCGAGACGCCGCGCGGCCAGGAAGCCGGGCAGCCGCGCGAACGCAAAATACGCACCGACAATCGACCCGGTGACCACGAGGAAGACGACCAGGGCGGCGAGCATCACCGCACCTCCGTCACGCCTTCGAACATGTCCGCCGGCAGGTGGATGCCGGACATCTTGAGCCGCTCGCAGCACTTGGGGCGAACCCCGGTCGCGCGGAACCGGCCGATGACTTTCCCGTCCTGGGTGATACCCATCTTCTCGAAGAGAAAGATCTCCTGCATGGTGATCACGTCGCCTTCCATGCCGGTGATCTCGGAGATGCTCGTGATCTTGCGCGAGCCGTCGCTGAGGCGCGTCTGCTGCACGACGAGCTGAATGGCCGACGAGATCTGCTGCCGCATGGCGCGCTCCGGCAAATTCGTCGCGCCCATCGCGATCATCGTTTCGATGCGGGTCAGCGCGTCGCGGGGCGTGTTGGCGTGCACGGTGGTCAGCGATCCGTCGTGGCCCGTGTTCATCGCCTGCAGCATGTCGAGGGCCTCTTCGCCGCGCACCTCGCCGACCACGATGCGATCCGGCCGCATGCGGAGCGCGTTGATCATCAGCTGCCTCTGCCGGATGGCGCCTTTGCCTTCCACGTTGGGCGGCCGTGTCTCGAGCCGCGCGACGTGCTCCTGGTGCAGCTGGAGCTCCGCGGCGTCCTCGATCGTGACGATGCGCTCGCGTTCGGAAATGAATCCCGACAGCACGTTCAGCAGCGTCGTCTTGCCGGCGCCGGTGCCGCCGCTGATCAAGGCGTTGAGCCGCGCGCGAACGCAGTGGGACAGGAACTCGAGCATCGGCTGCGTGAGCGCGCGCAGCGTGACCAGATCCTCGGCCCGGAGCCGCTCGGCCGGAAAGCGGCGGATCGACAGCAGCGGGCCGTCCACCGCGAGCGGCGGCACGATCGCGTTGACGCGCGAGCCGTCGGGCAGCCGCGCGTCGACCATCGGCGAGCTGTCGTCGACGCGACGGCCGACGGCGCTCACGATCCGGTCGATGACGCGCATCAGGTGGCGATCGTCCTGAAAGTTCGCCGGCACGCGTTCGAGCACGCCGCCCCGCTCGACGAACACGTGCTTGTAGGTGTTCACGAGGATGTCGCTGATCGACGGATCGCGCAGCAGCGGCTCAAGCGGCCCCAGGCCGAACACGTCGTCGAGCAGCTCGACGAAGAGGTTTTCCCGATCGCCGAGGCTGAGGGGCGTGCCTTCCTCGGCGAGCAGCTCGCCGAGCAGCGTGCGGATTTCACTTTCCGCGCGCGCGCGATCGGACTGCGCGAGCGCCTCGAGGTTGAGGCGGTTGAGCAGCTTCCGGTGCACGCCGGCCTTGAGCTCCAGATACTGCTGGCGCGGCGGCTGCGGGCGGGACGCGGGCGGCGGCGGAATCGCAACAGTGTTCATAAGTGGTTACCAGATCGACGCGATGCTCGTGGTCAGGCGATCGAGGCCGGGCAGCTTGCGCCGCGCCGGCTGCGGCACCGGCAGCGCGGCGCCCGGTTCGAGAATCTGGCGCGTGAAGTGATCGAACTGCGTCGCGATGTCCGAGTTGCCCGTGAGGGCGAGCGGCACGCCCGAGTTGAGCGCGGTCGAGACGGTCTTGTAGTCGCTCGGAAACGTGTGGTGAATCGGATGTCCCAGCGCGCCCTCGATCTGCTTGGGCGGGATGGGGTACGGCTCCGCCGCGCGGTTGAGCAGCACGCGCACGCGCTCGCCGCACGCCCCGAGCTGGCGCACGCGATCGAGCAGCCGCTGCGAGTTGCGGATCGACGGGACGTCAGGGTTGGCCACGAGAAAGATCGTGTCGGCCGTGTACAGCGCGGCGACCGTGCACGAATTGATCTGGCTGCCGGCATCCACGAGGATGTACTCGTACTGGCGCGCAAGCAGCCGGAACAGCTCCTCGATCGCGCCGCCATCGGCTGCGCCCGGCCGGTCGAACTGGTCGGATCCCGCCAGAATCTCGAGGCCCGACTTGTGCTTCACCACGAGCTCGCGCAGGAACTCGCGGTCCAGCCGGTGGAGGTTGTCGATCGCGTCGAGAAGGCTGTAGCGCGGACGCACGCCGAGAAACAGCGCGACCTCGCCGAGTCCGGGCTTCAGATCCACGATCACGGTCGATCGCTTGCTGAGCCGCGCCAGTTCCACTCCGCAATTCACCGACACCGTCGTCGTCCCCGCGCCGCCCTTGGCGCCGAAGAAGACGAGCGTGGTCGCGGACGGACGGGCGCCCTGCGCGGTCTCGCGCCGCCCCGCCGTCCGGCGCACCGCGCCGTGGAAGTTCTCTTCCTCCGGCGGCCAGGTGAAGAACTCGTTGGCCCCGGCGCGCATCGACTGCAGGATCAGCTCGGGATCGGCCGCGTTCGCGATGGCGAAGATGCCGGCGCCCGGCGCGCCGGCGCGCAGGCGCTCGATGCTCGACATCGACGACGAGGCGTCGCCGCGCGTGTCGACGATGACGAGATCGGGCGGCGTGGCGTCGCGGGCGGCGCGCTCGTCGAGCACGCTGATGGGAATCGCTCCCGCGCGCAGCAGACGCCCGAAATGCTTTTTGAAGGCGTCGTCGTCCGACACGATGAGGCCGACCAGTTGTGCCATGACTACTGAACCAGCCGGATGACTTTGGGGAACGCACCGGCCGGGGCGGGACCGAGGTTGCCGGCAAACACGCCGGCCACCGGAGTGACACGGCCCACCACCTGATTGCCCTGCATCTGCTCGATGAAGAATCCCAGGTAGTTCGCGATCTTCAGAGCGGCGTTGCGGCCGTTTTGCTTGCCCGTCTCGTAGAAGTACGGGTCGTAGAGCGGGATGATCACCACGCGCGGACTCGTGCCGAACGCGCTGCCCTTGACGCAGTTGCAGGACAGATCCCAGTAGGCGTTGGGATCCTTGGCGACCAGATCGGCGGTGCCCTGCGCGGTCGGGCCGACCATGTTGCCGGGCTCGGGGGTCATCGGATCGCCGATGGGGATGACCGCGGTGTTGCAGTTCGCGATGTTGTTGCGATAGTCGCTCGCGCCGGTGCTGCCCGGCAGGTCCCAGGGGTTGTAGAAGCTCGGGGACACCTTGGTCGTGTTGTTCGCTTTCAAGACCAGCTGCAGTCCGCGGTCGCGATCGACGTTGTACCCGGTATACCCTGGCTGGTCGGCCGGAATGTAGACGTCGGGGTTCGCGAGCGGCGTGCCTTTGCTGTCCGTGAGATCGAAGGTATCGGTCGGATCCCACGGACCGGTCTGCTTCTCGGTCCATTTGTCGGGAATCGTGAACGGTTTCACGCAGGTTTCCGCGTTGGCCGGCGAGGCCTCGGCGGTAGCGCTCGCACCGATGTCCACCCGCTGCACCCCGAAAAACGTTCCCATCAACGTCGGCACCGCGTTGCTCCGCGCCCCCGTGCGGTACACGCTGACCGCCACGCGCGTGGGTTGTCCGGCCGGATCGTTCGGGAACGTGACGTCCGCCGGTCCGACCGACACCACCTGGTTCCCTACTTTATTGGCCAGCGCCGTGCTGATCGCACTCTGCACCGCCGGTCCGCCCGGCGACCGATCGGTGAAGCTGTTGTAGACCAGCGCGACGGCGCCGGACAACGCGCCGGCGTCGGCGGCGTTCTGCGCCTGCGCCCGCGAGTTCATGAACATGCCGACGTCGATCGCCAAAGTCGTGGCCGAAAGAAACGCCATGAAGCCGAGGCACACGAAGACGAGCGACATGCCGCGTTCGTCGTGCGCGAGCCGGTGAAGACCATTACGCACAGCGCACCTCTACTCTTTCTTCCCGAGCTGGGCCTGATACGCGGCTTCCGCCAGTCGCACCCTGGCCGCCGCTTCGTCCACCGCCTTCTGATGATTCCGGTCGATCTCGGCCTGACGCTTCGCCTGCGCGGCGGCGACCTTCGCGGCCTCCGCGTCCTTTTTCGCCTGCTGCCTGGCCTGCTCCGCCGCCGTTCTGGCAGACGCGGCATCGCGCTTGGCCTGCTCGCGCGCGGCCCTGGCCTGGTGGTCTTGATCCACCAGGGCCTGCTTGCGGGCCGCTTCCTCCTGTTTCTTCTGCGCTTTCGCGTTCGCCGGCGTGCCCGCGTCTTGTTTCTGCGAGCGTTCGAAGGCGTGCTTTTCCGCCGCCGTCAGTTCGCGCGTGGGTCCGCCCGCCGGGGCGACCGTGGCCGTGGCGGGCAGCGCGGTCCCATTGTTCGGACCCACGACCAGGTGAACCGGCCGCTGCGGCGCCAGCACGGCCGCCGCGGCGGCCGGCGACAGGGCCGGCATCGGAGACGCTGTGGCGGCCGGCGACTGGGTCGGTACTGGAGATACCGCGGCAGCCGGTGACGCGTCCGCGCCGGGCCGCGCGGGCGTGAAGGCCGGCGGCGGCGGGTCGGCCAGCATCTTGGCCGGCATCGGCGGGAGGAACGGCTCCGGCAGGCGCGGTAGCGTCGACGTCACCCCGGACGACGTCCGGGCGAGAATCTGCGGCGTGATCATCACGACCAGCTCGGTCTGGTTCTTCTGGGCCGCTTTGCTCTTGAACAACAGCCCGAGAATCGGGATGTCGCCGATGCCGGGAATCTTGCTCAGCGTCGTGTTCATCGTGTTGTTCATCAGGCCGGCGATCGCGAACGTCTGACCGTCCACCAGGTCGACTTCCGTCTCGGTGCGGCGCGTGCTGAGCGCGGGAATGCGGAATCCCTGGAGCACGACGCCGTTGCTGAAGTCCAGCGTGCTCACCTCGGGGCGCACCTTCAGGTGCACGCGGTCGCCGTGAATCACCGGCGTGAAGTTCAGCCGCACGCCGAACTCTTTGTATTGAACCGATATGGCGTTGCTCTGACCACCCTGCGCGATCGGCACGGGGAACTCGCCGCCCGCGAGAAAGCTGGCTTCCTTTCCGCTTTCCGCGACCAGATTCGGCTCGGCGAGGCTCTGAAACAGCCCCTTGGTGGACAGCGCCTTGATCATCGCGCCGAGGTCGAACTTCTCGCTGAACAGGAACAGGTTCAGGAAATCGCCGAACGTGAACTTGCCTTCGGCGCTCGTCACCTTGCTGCCGAAGTCTCCGTTGGCCTTGGTGTAGTTCAAGCCGTCGAAGCCGACCGACGGGAACTGTTCGGTCGTCGCCCGGCCGATCGTGTTCTTGACGCCCGTCGGGCTCGTGAACAGCGACACGCCGAGCTCGGTCATCGCGTTTCGGCTCACTTCGGCGAAGCGGACGCGGAGCAGCACCTGGTTGCTGGCGGTGCTCTCCTGCATGCGCAGCATGTTGACAACCTCGTCGGCTTTGTCGACGTAACCGCCGGCCACGCTGCTCGCCTTGTCGAAGATCTCCTTGCTCGATACGAGGCCGGACAGGACGATGCCCTTGCCGCTGCTCTGCGCCTCGATGCTCTCGCCGGGGAACAGCCGCTTCATCTGATCGTTGAGGTGCGCGAGATCGCGCTGCACGACGATTTCATAGCGGTGCACGCCCCCCGTCCGCTCCCACACGTACATCGAGATCGTCCCCGGCATCTTGCCGTTGATGAGCAGTTGGTTGGCCGACGTGACGACGGCATCGGCGATGTCGGCGCTGGTCAGCGACACGCGCGCGATCGCGCTCCCCACGTCGACGATCGCGGAGCGCCCCACCAGCAGCCTCACCGCCGAGGCGTCGTCTGCACGGACGAGCCGCGGGGCGGCGACCGCGATCAGTAGGATGAGAACGAATTTGCGCATGGTCACTGCTCCTGCCGCACGACTTCGCGTGCGCGCTTGTCTCCGCGGATGATCTCGACCGTCGGCAGGTCCGTTGATTCCACTGCCACGACGGATTTGGAGGGCGATCCCGACGTCAGCCGCGTCCGGGCGACGGCGCTGCGCGTCGGCGCGCCGAACCCGAGCAGCGCGCTCGGTCGGATGCCGTGCGTGGCCGGCATGGTCTTGTCGAGCGGGTTGCGAAGCGCGAGCTGAATCTTGCCTTCGGTGCTGGCGAGCGTCAGCCGTTCCGCTTCTTCGGGGTCGACGAGCAGCGTGACGACGCTGACCGGCATCGGCTTGTTGCGGTCGGTGTCGCGCTCGATTTTGGTGCCGGCCGCCAGCACCTGGACGTTGGTCAGAATCACCTTCGACGTCATGTCCGTGGTCTGTCCGCTCGGGCTCACCGTCGCGACGACGTCCACCCGCGTGCCGGGCAGCACGTAGCCGGCGACGCCGATGACTTCGTTCACACGAACCGAGACCGCGCGCAGGCCGGGCGGGATGGCCGGCGGCAGACCGGAACCGGCCTCCTTGGAGGCCAGCTTCATCGGCAGAATCGGCTCGTTCTGAATGAGCGGCAGCACGATGCCGCGGCCGATCACGTCCTTGGGATCCGAGAGCGCATTGGCGGGCATCGCGTTGGCCGGCCAATCGATGATCCGGATGTCCTCGCGCGTCAGCTCGGCGCCGATATCGAGGTCCATTGCGGCCACGACCACAGGGCGCGTCGGGATCGACACCGTCCGCGCCGGCAGATGCTGGACGTAGTTGTACGTGCCGAAGGCGAGCGCGCCTCCCGCCGTAATCGCCAGCACGAACACCATGAACACACGCATGCGAGCCATAAAGTCAGGTCCCCTCGTTTACTGCGATTCGTTCCGCATCTCGGCCGACGCGGTCAGGGTGACCGGCGCGCCCAGCGTCGAGCCACTCACGAGCAGTCGTGCGACCGGCTGCAGCACCATGAACGGAAACGGATAGCTGACGGTCACGATCGTGGCCTTCGCGGTGCCCGTGCCGGTACTCACGAGCGCGGTCGGGTTCACGACGACCGTCGCGGTCGTCGCGTTCGGAAGCTGTCCCATGGCCATGTACTGGCGGACGCGCGCTTCGGCGGCGCCGGACGCCGAGCTGGGCATGACGGCCACGCGCGCGCCCTCGCGGACCGCGTTGGTCAACACCTGCCAGGTCTGATAGGCGCGGCCGAACTCGAAGATCCCGACCGACACGAGCAGCAGCAGCGGCAGCGTCAGCGCCGTTTCGAGGAGGGCGGTGCCCTGTTCACCTGTCAGCAGCCTGCGGATGCGCGTCATGACATCTCCTTCACAATCCCAGCGCGGCCAGCGTGACGCCGACGGCGATGGCCGGGGCGTAGGCAAACCGGTTGTGCTCGAGCGGGCTTTCGATCACCGACGCGTTGGCGGCGGCGGTCGCGATGAGCCGTGCAGTGCCGCCGATCGTGTGCTGCAGGCGCCGCCGCCGGACCGCGACGATCAGCGCGATCCCGCCTCCGGCGAGCGCGGTGTAGAGAAACGCGGTCGCGATGTGCGAAGGGCCGACGAGCGTGCCGACCGCGGCGAACAGCTTCACGTCGCCGGCGCCGGTCGCCCCGAACAGGTGGCCCGGCAGCATCAGCGCCAGGCCCAGTGCGGCGCCCGCGATCGACGCGCCGATCGAGACGCTGCCGATGCCGAAAGCCGCGAACAGCAAGCCGATCGACGCGAGCAGCAGCGTCAGCGGATTGGGGACGCGCCGCGTCCAGAGATCGATCGCGGCCGCGGTGCCGGCGCCGACGGCGACGGTCGCGGCCACGAGGAAATTAGACGGCATTGCCGATGCCCTGCCAGAAGACGTTGTAAATCGTGCCGCCGACCGCGGTGATGCTGGCCACCGCGACGAGCGCAATCAACGCGGCGAGCAGCCCGTATTCGATGAGGTCCTGGCCCTCGTTCCGACAGACCAGGTGCTCGATTGCCGTTACCAGCCGCGTCATGTCAGTCCCTTTCGAAAGATCCGGGAGCGGAGTTGCCTCCGCCCCCGGGATTCAGTCACGTTAAATCGCCGCAGCGACGTTGTTGAAGATCGTGCTCACGCTCGCGCCGGCCGCCGTGACGGCGGCGACCGCCACCAGCGCGATAAGCGCGATGAGCAATGCGTACTCGAGCAGGTCCTGCCCCTCGTCGCGACCCGCCCGTCTCATCCAGCGATCCATGTCTGCCTCCACGCCTCGATGGCTATGCCGCTGTGCTGAGGGCGTTGGCAATGCTGGTGAAGATCGTGCTGACGTTCTTGCCGGCCAACGTGACCGCGCCCACGGCGACGAGTGCGATCAGCGCGACAAGCAGCGCGTACTCGAGCAGGTCCTGTCCGTCTTCGGCGTGCGCGAACTTCTTCAGGCGATTGATGTAGCTCATGTCCGTTTTCTCCTGCGCGTCGATGACGCGCCCAGTCGCGTGTGCGAAATGCGGCCCGAAGGTTTCGGCGACCGCGTGACGAACGGTGAATCCGCAACGGGTGTGCCAGCCGCGTGTCGGGAACGGCGCGCATCGCTCGCAAACCACTGAACGTGGTGGCGGTTAGCGGCAATCGCGCGGCGCCGATCCGCGGCGTGAGGGACCAGCGCGTGATCGACCTCGGGTCGGCACATTCGTAACGCGGCGGCTGAATTTCGTGTGAAGCGGCGAATCGGCACATGGCACGCGAGCCTCGACCGTATGCCGATGCGTGTAAATGGGCGAAGGATCGGGGGTTTCGCGGCCGTGGCGAAACAGCGCCGAGACACGGAACGGCAATTGCGAGACACGCGTCATGCGACGCGCATTCCGCGAAGCGCTGATGTCGGCGGGCACCGTGGTGATCCTGCTGCTGGTGCTGATCGC
>JAYVYV010000247.1:0-9936 GCA_043783985.1 Acidobacteriota bacterium
TGCCGGCGGTCTGCAGCCACGCGAAGGTCAGCGCCAGGGTCGGGTTGTTCGGGTCGGTCCCGCTGCCTGCCAGCGTCACCGGCGACCCGATCGCCACGGCCTGATCGGCACCGGCGCTGGCCGTCGGGGCGAGCCGCGGCGAGTTGACCGTCACCGTGACGGGGGCCGACGTCGTGCTCAGCGTCGCGGTGTTGCTCACCGTCAGCGTGAAGGTGAGCGTCTGCGCGAGGGCGCCTGCCGCGAAGGTCGGCGCCGTGAACGTCGTGCTTGCCGCAGTCGGCGTCGCGAGCGTCACGGCCGTGCCGCCGGTCTGCAGCCACGCGTACGTCAGCATCGCAGCCCTGGCCGGATTCGGAGCCGACGCGACGCCGTTGAGCGTGACCGTCGAGCCCGTGAGAACCGACTGGTCCGCGCCCGCGCTCGCCGTCGGCGGCAGCGCCGTGATGGTGACGCTCGTCGTCGGGTTCACGATGGCCGCACCGTTGTTAATCGCCACGGCGAAGCTCAGGACGTTCGAGGCGCCGATCGGAACGAGCGGCGCGTTGAACGTCGCGATGGAGGTGTTGGCGTTGACGAGCACGGCCGCCGGCGCGCCGGCGGTCTGCGACCAGGCGAATGTCATCGGCGGGAAGCCCGGGAATGACGGCACGTTCGGATCGATCGTTCCGCTCGCGTCGAGCGCAACCGTGGTGCTTTCCGGGACGGTCTGCGCCGGCACGAGCGACACAGTCGGCACCAGACCCGGATTGACCGTCACCCTCACCGTCGACGTTGCGGCATACACGCCGTTGTTCACCGTCAGCGCGAACTCGTAGCCGATGGCCGGGTTGGCCGCCAGAATGAACGGCGCCGCGAAACTCACCGACGACGTCGTCGTCGGGACCGGCAGCACAGACGGTCCGCTGAGTTGCGTCCACGAGAACGCGAGCGCCGGCGTGAGCAGCAGCGTCGGCGCGGGATAGCCGCTGCCGGAGCCGTCGAGCGTCACGAGGGATCCGCTCGCGACGGCGCGGCTCGCGCCCGCGACCGCGGTCGGAACTGCCGTTGTGAACAGCGGATTGGTCGGCGCACTCGTCGCGCACCCGGCGGCGGTAATCGGGATCGTGCCCGGAAATGGGTTGAGGGCTCCGGCAATGCCCTGCGGCAGCACGGTTTCGAGCGGGCCGGCGCCGAAGTATGGCCCGGACCCCTGAGCGAGGAACCGCATCGTCTCGAAGTTCATCGGCACCTTCGGGTTGCCGATCCCGCGGTTCTCGGGACCGCCGAATTCGAAGATCGGCGCCGTGTACTCGCCGGCGCTCAAGCCGTTCAGCGTCGTCACCGGGAGGGCGTTGATGCTGACGGCGTGCAGCTCGCGCGTCGGCGGGAGGAACGGGAACCCTTTGAGGTTAAAGAGCGGCGCGCTCGGACGGAAGCGCCAGCGGCCGGCAACCGCGCCGTTGGGCGCGCCGGGGTCGACGGCCTGCAACGCCCAGAGGCGATCGGTTTCCACGCCGATGCAGGGGTCGACGTCGACCGCGTTGATGTTGATGGCGGTGGAGATATCGGTCGTGAACCCTTCGACGACCGTGCGCTTGGCGCCTTCCTGCACCAGCGCGACGTCGTTGTTCGGTCCGATGCCCATCACCATCACGTCGATGGAGACGTAGGCGGGCACGGTGCCAGGGGTCGTGAAGATGCCGACGTTGGCCGTCAGCCCCCAGGCGGAGATGTACTGCGAGGCCCCGTCCACGACCAACGGGCCTTGGATCCCCGGCAGGTAGTCGCCCACTTCGAATGGCGCCATCCGCCACGGATCCGGCGTCGCGCGCGTCAAGATGTTCTGGCCGGCCAGCGGAGCCGGCGACGCCGGCATCGTGAAGATCGATGAGTACAGGCCCGTCGCCGTGTTGAACGGCCGGTTACCCTGCGGGCACAGCGGGTCGTCGGCGATCGCCGGATCCGTGCGCGGGATGCACATGGGATACGCCGTTTCGGTCTTGATCGTCGGATTGTCCTCGTCGATGGTGAAGCGCACGTCGAATGAGCTCGCTCGGCCGAAGCGGCCGATCGGATCGTTGATGCGTACGCGCGTGCCGGTGGCGCCATTGCCGGGCGTCCCGCCCACGCGCAACTCGCCGGTGGCGTAGTCGATGAAGTTGATGAAGCCTGAATGCACTTTCAGCGAGTTCTGGTCGAGGAAGAGCAAGCCGGCGATGTAGGTATCGCCCACCCGATTGCCCTGGACACCGACTTCGAAGGTGACATTCGGCTTCGGCACGTCGTTGAGGGCCATGCCGGACTGCGTCGGGCCGTACGGATACGGCGCGAGCTTGAAGAGCTCGGACCACGTCAGCGATCGCGCCGGCATCTGGAAGATCGTGTTGCGCGGGACGACGACCAGATGGTTGTTCAGGGTGATCGTGCCGCCGGAGAACACGTCGTTGGCATCGGTGACGGTCGCGCTCTGAATGAAGCCGGTCATCTCGAATGGCGATCCCACCGGTTGCATCGGCAGCTGAGCGTGCACATCAGCGCGCCACACGGCCGCGGCCGCGAGCGCCGCTACCAGCACCAGCGCCGTGCCTAAGCGCGCGAGTGCCATTCCATCTCGTCTGATCAACATCCTGTTCTCCTCGCGTGCGGTTCGCGGCTGCCGTTCATTAGCGCCGGAGACACACCTATCGTTCACGCGCATACGTCTGGCTCCATGCGACTGGTCGCAGTACTGAAATGCGGGATGCGCAACGGTCTCGGTTCGCGTTGCGTAGACAATCGGAGCAAACCGACCGCCACTTCGCGGTGCAGGGCGGAGCCGGCGCGTGAACGACGACTACGCGCGATCGGCGCGCGCGGCGCGCGACACGACGATGTGACCCCGCTGATGATCGCCACGCTCCGCTGTGATCGGCATCGTCGGCGCGCGGCGATTGATGAGTGCTGAGGTCAGGCAGCGACGAGCGGAATGAACGATCAGTAACGCGACGGCTCCCGGCGGATCGATCGAGTGTCGCGCCGCGGCGCGAGACGCACGGCCGCCGAGTGCTGGCGCCTCCTCCCGTCGTGGGCGTGACGACGCCTTCCTCGCAACCCGCATGAGACGAATGCGCTTATAGCGTCAAGAAAAATCAGCCCAGGGGGCGACTACGCACGAGTCGTCCGGACTTTTCAACCGAAGGGCTTCGTGGGGAAGTGCACGATCTTCTCGATGCTGCTTCATAATGAAGCACCGCGGCGCGGAGTCCCTCGTCACCCCCGAGTGAAGGCACGTGAAAATCCTGGTTGTTGAAGACGAGCCAAAGACGGCAGCCTACCTGCGGACCGGGCTTGTCGAAAACGGCTTCGTCGTCGACGTCGTTCGGCGGGGTGACCACGCGCTCCACGCCGCCACGACAAGCGCGTACGATCTGATCCTGCTGGATGTGATGTTGCCGCATCAGGATGGATGGTCGGTCCTCGCCGGTCTTCGTGCTGGGGGAAGCGCCACGCCCGTGCTGCTGCTCACGGCGCGCGACGGCGTGCAGGACCGTGTGAAAGGGCTCGAGCTCGGAGCGGACGACTACCTGGTCAAGCCGTTCGCGTTTTCCGAATTGCTCGCCCGCATCCGATCCGTCCTTCGCCGGGCCCCCGGACGGCACGCCGATCACTTGCGCGTCGCCGACCTCGAGATCGACCTGACGCGGCAACACGCGGTCCGAGACGGGCGCCGCCTCGATCTCACGTCGAAGGAGTTTCAGCTGCTATCGTTGTTGGTCCGGCGCACGGGGGAGGTGTTGTCTCGCGTGATCATTACGGAGAGCGTGTGGGACATGAACTTCGATCCCGGCACGAATGTTGTCGACGTCCACGTTAGGCGCCTGCGCTCCAAGGTCGACGACCCGTTTGAACGTAAGCTCATTCACACCGTGCGCGGGAGGGGATATGTCCTGGAATAATGCTGCCGGAGCCATGCGTCCCGCATCGGTTCGGGCGTGGTCGCTCGCGGGTCGTTTGACGCTGTGGTACGCGTTGTCGGCATTTCTCCTGACGGCGGTCACCAGCGGCGCGATGTACTGGGGGTTCGAGCAGAACCTCGATCGCAAGGACGATTACGCGCTCGCCTTCGGCTGCCAGATGTGGCGCGGGATCATCCGGGAGCGGCCGGAGGACACGTTACTTTTGCAGCGACAACTCGATCGGCGGCGCTCTGCGACCGCCCGCCGGAACCCCCGCCTGATCGTTCGCATCCTCGACGAAAGTGGCAAGGTGGTGGCCGAGACGCCTGATGCCGACGTGGTGTTCCGGGGGGCGTCGCTGGCTCCGGCGCCCGTCGACGTCGATTCGGGGCCCGGGGTCAATCTCATCGCGCGCAACACGTCGTTTCGAGCGCTGGCTGCCTGGGCGCAGAACAACAACGAGCCTGGAAAGCGCCGCCTGCTGCAGATCGCCGTCGACAGGACGTCTGCGGTCGAGATGTTGGCGGCGTACCGCTCCCGCCTGTACATGATGCTCATCGTCGCGCTGATCGGGGCGGGCGGGGTCGGCTACTTTACCGCGAGGCGAGCGATGCGGCCGCTCGTCGCGATTACCGAGACCGCCCGGAGGATCGGGTCGAGCACGTTGAACGAGCGCATGTCTACCGCGCGTATGCCGAGTGAGCTCCTGAGCCTCGCCGACACCTTCAACCAGATGCTGCAACGCCTGGAGGACGCGTTCGCGCGTCTGTCCAGTCTGTCGGCCGATCTGGCTCACGAACTGCGTACCCCGGTCAATAACGTCCGCGGAGAGCTGGAGGTGGCGCTGGGGAAGGTGCGCACCACCGACGAATATCGCAACTCGCTCGAATCGGCCCTCGAGGAGTCTGTCCGGCTGTCAGAGACAATCGACGCACTGATCTTTCTCGCGCGCGCCGATTTCGCCGACGCGCAGATCTTCCCGCTCTCTCTCGACGTGCGTCGCGAACTGCTGGCCGTGCGCGAATTCTACGACCCGGTGGCCTCAGAGGCCGGGATTGCGCTCGATGTCCAGGTGAACGGCGACGTGAACGGCGTCACGCTCGACCGCACGCTCTTCCAGCGCGCGTTGGGCAACCTGATGACGAACGCCATCGCGCACACCCCCGCAGCGGGTCAGGTGCAGGTCACCGCCACGTCGACCGACAAGGCGCTCGAAGTGTCGGTGGCCGATACCGGAGCGGGCATTCCCGAGGCCTGTGTGTCGCGTGTGACGGAGCGGTTCTACCGCGTCACGCCATCGGGCTCCGGGCCACCTGGCGGGCTCGGCCTCGGGCTCGCCATCGTGCATTCCATCGTGAAGCTTCACGGCGGAGGCATGCGGATCGCCAGCGAAGTCGGACGCGGAACCACGGTCACGCTCGTGTTCCCGCGCGCCGTAACCCCTCAAGCCCACGTCGCACACGCTGTCCAAGCGCGCGCCATTTGAGCGTGGACACGCGGTAGCGCGTAGATGACGAAATCGTCATCAACGCGTCATGCCCCCGTCATCATCGCTGGATTAGTCTTCTCCTCGCGTGACGGTCGGTTCGTTGAGGTCGCGCATTCGTTGCCGACCGCGCCGGCCGTCGGGAAAGAGGACCATGCTGCAGCAGCCGATGTACCCACAACCTCGCCCCACCGCTAAGCAGCGCGGGGTGGCGGTGCTGTACGCGCGCGAGCACGGCATCAAACCAGCCGCGCGTCATTTCGCATGGTCGCCTCGGACCGTTCGGGCGTGGATGCGACGGTGGGAGAAAGAGGGTGAGGCCGGCCTCGCGCCGAAGGTTCCGCCTCAGCGAAAGCGTCGGCTGCCGGATCAGGTGTTGGTATTGCTTCGTTCCGCACGGGACGATCAACAGGGCACCTCAGAGACCCTCGAGTGGCTCGAGCGCGAACACGGCGTACACGTGTGCGCGCGAACGATCCAGCGCGTCTTCCGCGACATCCGTGAACATGATTTCGGCTGCCCACCGGTGTAAGTCAGCTTCTCTAGCAGTCCGGGAAGGTCCGAACGCGACCGACGACGCCCAGCAACTGGCTGGGATGGGGCGTCGCCGTCAGCTCACGGCCATGCGAAGCGATGCCCGCACCGGCGACGGCGTCAATGCGCCCCCGCGGCGGGCGCGCGCGCCTTCGGCCGCTTCATCAGCAGCACGAGCGGGATAAGCGCGACGAAGAGGACGCCGAGCAGCTGGAAGATCCCGACGAACGACACCATCGTCGCCTGCCGCTGGACCATGCCGAAGAGCGCCGCGTTGGCGCGCGCCGTCGCGGTCGCCAGGTCGGCGCCGGCCGCCAGGAACGACTGACGCAGCCCGAAGAGCACCGATTGCGACGCGGGATCGTACGCCGTGATGTGGGCGCCGAGCGTGGCGGTGGTCGCCTGGCTGTGGCGCGCGAGCAGCGTGCCGGTCACGGCGATGCCGACGCTGCCGCCGATGTTGCGCATCAGGTTGAAGAGGCTGGTGGCGTTGCCCATCTTCTCCCGCGGAATCGCGTCCATCGAGATCGTCGTCAGCGGCACGAAGAGCAGCGACATACCGACGCCTTGGAGCAGCTGAGGCCAGAAGATGTCCCAGTAGCCGGCCTGCAGATTGAGCCACGACAGCCAGATGAGCGTCGAGCCGCCGACCAGCAGTCCCGCCGTCAGCAGCTTTCGCGCGTCGAATTTCCCCGTCATCATCCCGGTGAGCGGCATCATGAAGAACGATCCGATGCCTCGCGGCGCCATCGCGATGCCGGCCTGCAGCGGCGGATAGCCGAGCAGCGTCTGCAGCATCACCGGCAGGAGCACCATGCTGCCGTACAGCACGAACCCGACCACCGTCATCAGAAAGACCCCGACGGCGTAGCTCCGCTCCTTGAACACCCGGAGATCGACGATCGGATCGTCCGCCGTCAGCAGATGCCAGATGAGCGCGACCAACGTGACGGCGGCGACCACGGACAGGATCAGGATCATGTTCGAGGAGAACCAGTCCTCTTCCTGTCCCTTGTCGAGCACGATCTGCAGCGCGCCGATGCCGACCGCGAGCATGCCGATGCCCCAGTAGTCGACCTTGCGCGACTCCGCCTTGAGGTATGGCGGATCGAAGATGTACATCTTGGTCATGACGATCGAGGCGATGCCGACCGGGATGTTGATGTAGAAGACCCAGCGCCAGCTGTAGTTGTCGGTCAGCCAGCCGCCGAGCACCGGCCCGAGAATCGGCGCGACGACGATGCCGAGCGCCCAGAAGCCCATGGCCTTGCCCCGCTCCTGCGGCGCGAAGGCTTCGAGCAGCACCGCCTGCGACAGCGGCTGCAGCGCGCCGCCGGTGGCGCCCTGGAGGATGCGGAAGAAGATCAGCGAGCCGAGCGTCGGCGCCAGCCCGCACAGGAACGACGCCGCCGTGAAGCCGACCACCGACAGCATCAGCAGGTTCTTGCGGCCGAACATGCTCGCCAGCCAGCCGGTCATCGGCAGGATGATCGCGTTGGCGACGAGATACGAGGTCAGCGCCCAGGTCGCTTCGTCGATCGACGCCGACAGCGTGCCCGCGATGTGCGGCAGCGACACGTTCACCACCGTGGTGTCGAGCACCTCCATGAACGTGGCGAACATCACGGAGACCGCGATGAGCCACGGGTTGATGTGTTTATGTTCCATGAAATCTAAGGATCTGAGGAGTTTAGGATCTAAGGATCTGATCTAAGGATCTGATCTGAGGATCTGATGACGTCGATGACCGGGCGGCGGAGCGGCCAGATCCTCAGATAAATCCTCACTTCCTAAAATTCTCAGGTCCTCAGATTTCTTGGATTCACCGCATGTAAACCGTCGGCGTCACCGACATGCCCGGCCGCAGCAGGTGCTCCGGATCCTGGCCCGGGTCGAGGACGATCTTCACCGGCACGCGCTGCACGACCTTCACGAAGTTGCCGGTCGCGTTCTCGGGCGGCAGCAGGCTGAAGCGCGCGCCCGTGGCGCCGGCGATGCTGTCGACCTTGCCCGTGTACTGACGGCCCCCGTACGCGTCGACCGAGATCACCGCGCGCTGTCCGGCGCGCATGTCCTTCAGCTGCGTTTCCTTGAAGTTCGCCGTCACCCAGACGTCGTCGATCTGGACGATGGCCAGGAGCGGCTGGCCCGCCTGCACGACCTGCCCGGCGTTGATCCCCTTCCTCGAGACGACGCCGCGCACCGGCGCCTTGACGGTCGCGTACTGGAGGTTGAGCTCGGCCTGCGCGAGGGTCGCGCGCGCCTGCTGCACGTGCGCTTCCGCGGCGGAGGCGCGCGCTTTGGTCGCCGTCACCAGCGACGGCCCCGTCTGCGCCGTCTGCATCTCCGCGCGCGCCTGATCCTCGCCGGCGCGCGCCTGCGCCAGTTTGCTCTCGGCCACGCGGATGCCGGCCTCGGTCTCCGCGACCTGCGAACGCGCCAAGTCGACCGCCGCCTTCTGCGCCTCGGCCGTGGCGGAGGTCGCATCGAACATCTGCTGAGAGACCTCGTCCTTCGCGAGCAGCCCGCGCAGCCGCTCCACGTCGCGCGCCGATTTCGCCGCGTTGGCGTCGGCCTCGCGCAGGCGGGCCTGCGCGCTGACGATCCGCGCCCGCGCCGCTTCGATTTCCTTCTCCGACGCCGCCACGCCGCTCTGGGCCTGCGCGATGCCCCCGCGCGCCGTCGTCACGTTGCTGGCGGCGGTCGTCGCGGTGATCGGCACGCTGCTTTGCGCGGCGACGGCGCTCGCTTCCGCGTCGGCGAGCTCGGCGCGGGCCTTGTCGACCGCGACCTGGTAATCGCCGGGATCGAGCTGGACGAGCAGGGTGCCGGCTTCCACGAGCTGGTTGTCGTTGACGGCGACCTTCGTCACCGTGCCGCCGACCCGCGCCGCCAGCTGCGTCACGTGCGCCCCCACCTGCGCATCGTCGGTGTTTTCGCGGCCCGACGTGGACCAGGCCCAGAGGCCGGCGCCGAGGACGAGCAGGAGGACGGCGCCGATGATCAAACGGACGCGAGGTTGCTGAAGCATGGTTACCGCGAGCCTCCGAGGAGCTGACGCAACAGACCTTCCGATGTGCCGGTGCCGCGCACGAGCGCGCCCTTGGCGATGTCGTAGCCGTACTGCGCGGCGATGAACTGTTCGGTCGCGACGGCCACCGCGTCCTGCGCCTGCACGACCTCGATGTTGTTGGCGACGCCGGCGGCGAAGCGGTCGCGCGCCTGCGTCAGCTGCTGGTTGGCGAGATCGCGCGTCTTGCCGGCGAGCGCCAGCTGTCTGGCGGTCGCGTCGAGATCGAGAAACGCGGCGCGCACCTCGTAGTAGATCGACGCTTTCAGATCGTCGGCTTCCGCGCGCCGGTTGCGGATGTCGGCGTCCGCCTCGAGCAGGCGCCCGCGAGTACGGCCACCCTGAAAGATGGGCACGCTGACGGCGCCGGTGAGCGCGAAGGTCGAGCGGGCGTCGGCGGGGGAGAGGCCGATCTCGCCGTAGTTGGCGTCGACCCTGATCGACGGGAGCGCGTCGCCGGCGATCGAGCGGCGTGTGGCCTCGGCGGCGCCGACGCGTTCGCGCGCGGCTTTGTAGTCGGGCCGTGTCTCGTAGGCCAACGTCACCGCCGCGTCGAACGAGATGTCGGCGGCCGGCAGATCGGGCAGAGCCGGATCCAGCTCGAAGCGCTGACCGAGCGGCAGGCCGATCGCGCGCGCGAGCTGGAGCTTCGCTTTTTCGAACTCGTTGACGGTGATGGTCGACCGCTGCGTCTGCGTGCTCAGCTGCACTTCGGCGCGGAGCACGTCGATGCCGGCGATGAGGCCGTTCTGCTTCAGGTCCAGCGACTGCTGGTGCAGCGTCCGCGCCGTCTCCTGCTGCGCGCGCGTGGCGTCGACACGCGCGGACGCGGCGAGCGCCTGCACGTACAGGTTGCCGGCCACGCTGATGACGAAATCGCGCGCGCTCTTGAACGTGAGGCGCGCGGCTTCCACGTTGTGCGCCTCGGCCCG
>JAYVYV010000248.1:0-3728 GCA_043783985.1 Acidobacteriota bacterium
CGGTCAGGCGCGGACCGTCCTGGTCGTACGCCTTGATGCGCGCGAGGTACTTCTCGACAAGATCGTGCGACGTGACGGTCCCGATCCGCTGCGCGGCGATCAGTTGGACAATGGTCTTCTCGGTGACGTCGAAGGTGGACGCCGGGGCCGCGGCCGGCAGCGGACCGATCAGGCCGACTTGCGGCGCCTGTGCAGCGAGGGTCGCGGCAGCGAGCAGCATCGCGAGGAGAGTCCTCACGACCGAGCTCCCCATTCGATCGGCAACCGTGACGTCATCGGTGACGCCCGATTGTAATGCCAAGGCGGCGACAGGTCTGCGACCGAAGAAGGCGACGTCGTTCGTGTAGTCGAACGTGTGGGCCGTGTCCGTTGCAGCACGTGCAACCGGCGCCGCACCGCCAACGGCCCCAATTGGAGGACGGCGCGCGAGCGTGTGCAACTTCAGAGGGTCAGCAAGAGTGCGATGACGACGGACATAATGGCCGAGAAGCGTATGCTGTGGTCGCGTGCAAGATCAACAGCATCGACAGGAACCGGCTTTTTAGTCTTGCCGAATTGGGGATGTCGGCGTAAAAAGGTCACCCACAGTGAACCTTGAAACGAGGGAACGGGGCGGGCGACGACGCCTTAGATGAGCCTTCGATGCGATTGCACTGCGACGGGTGTCAAGTGGTCTAGTTGTCTCCTCGCGATTCAACTGTATATGGAAGCTTGCGTGCGCTCGCGCTGAGGCCAGACGCTGCACTCCCGCGGTGAAACGATCGGCGAACGACGATGACGACGGCGGGCTGTGCGCTCGTCATCGTGTGCCTCGTCCCGCCGGGCACCGCCGCCGTCGCCGCTGACGCGGCGGCACGCCAACCGCGCCCGGTGCCTTCCGAAAAGGAGGCGCGAACGCCGGCGCAGGGCAAGATCAATTCGCAGATCCTCTACGAGATCTACCGCCGCCGCGGCGACGCCCGCCGCCACGGGGTCCCGCCTGGGCCGACCGGCGTCGATGTCGACGCGCGCGGGCGCGCGCTGGTCGACGTGCGCACGGAGGTGACGCCGGCGCTCCAGCAGACCATCCGGTCGCTGGGCGGTGTGATCGTGTCGAGCTCCCCGGAACATCGCTCCATCATCGCGCGCGTCCCGCTCCTCAGGCTCGAGCGGCTGGCCGGCGATGCCGCGGTGCGCTTCATCGAGCCGGTGGCCAGGGCCACGACCAATCGCGCGAAGTGACCGATGACCACTAGTACGACTTTGTCAGATCCGCAGGTTGATTTGCCGCAGTTCTTGGATGCGTTTGAAATAGTTCGGTTGTTGCGCCAACAGCAGCGCCGTGAAAATCTCCTGCACGATGGCGCGAATGCCGGGAAAGGTCAGCGACGGGTCGGCGCCACGGCACGGCCGCGACGCCATCGCGATACCCAGCGCGGGTTCAATCCAGCCCGCGATTCGCGCCAGCAATGATCACTGAACGTACGGTGTAGGCACGGCCCCTCATTAAGCTACCGTTTGTCGTAGACCGCCGTGCTGGCGACCTTCTTGCCTTGCGGATCCGTCCCAGTGGTTGTCACAGTGCGTGATTTCCCGTCCGCCGACAGGGCAATACGGCCGGTCGTCGTGACCTTGCCGCCCTTCTTGAGCACCAACGTCAACGTGCGGTCGTTGACCTTCGTGTACGACCGCATGTCGGAAGCCGGATCGCCGGTTACCGGGTAGTCCTTACCATCGAACTTTCCCGTCCACGTGTTGTGCGCCGCCCTGCCATCGCTTTCGGTGCCATCTACCGTGACCTTCATGTTGTCGCCCGCGACCTCGACAATCACTGTGTCGTTCTTCGCCGCTCCTGGGGTGAATTTCGACTTGGCCGAGTTGAGCTTCCAGGTGCCGACATGCGCGTCGGCCGCCAAAGCCGCTGTCGCACCGAGGAAGCACGCCGCCAGCGTCAGCAGAATCGTTCTCGTTCTCATGTCCCCTCCTCGCGTCACAGGTAACTTCGCCCCGAGTCCTTGGACCTATTTCACCGAATCACGCCAGGCATTGACCCTTTGAAAAATCGGAACCGCTTTCATGATGTCGACGACGGGTATCGTCCGAAAATCGAAAAACGGCGCCCAGGGCGCATGTCCCTCCAGGAGCGCCTCGTGAGAATTCGCCTCCACGATTGCGGCCCCTCCAGTGCCATCGGCATAGGAGTAGTGCGACTTGAACTCGTAACCCGCCGGTGGTTTCCAGTTGGTGAACAGGTTCAACGAGCGTTTCTGGCTGTTCTCGGTCACGTCCCTTGCGATGTAGACAACAGCAAACAACATTGGAATCCTCCTCTGCAGCGGGTCACTCATTCCGGAGGGCGAACGCGAATACCGCGTCTCCGGCCACGATCGCGATGTGCTGACGCCCCTCGATCGAGAAGCTGACCGCGGCTGTGTGAATCGGGGCGCCCAGCTGGATGTGCCACAGGTCGCGTCCGGTTTCCGCATCCAGCGCAATGAAGTTCCCCTGACCGTCGCCGGAGAACACCAGGCCACCCGCGGTCGAAAAGACGCCCGCCCACGCGTCCGCGAACTGTTTGAACTCCCATCGCACGGTTCCCGTTTTAGGATCCACGGCGCGCACGGCAGTCTCACTGTGCTCTTCGAGAAGCGGAAAAAACGCGCTGCCGATGAACGGCCGGCCGGGACGATACGGCGGCTCGAGTTTCTCATCCGACATGAACGTGTCGCACTGCTCGTAGCTGAAGAAGTAGAACAGACGCGTCCGCGGGCTGTAGGACGGGGAGTGCCAGTTGGTCCCGCCGGTCCCGCTCGGGCAGACGCGATTTCCCTCGGCCGTCGGATCCGTGTTCGGAATCGGCAAGGGGCGGCCATTGGCGTCGACCTCCTTCGCCCACGTCACCTGCGTGTAGGGCCTCGCGAGAAGGAACGCGCCGCTCACACGATCCAGCACGTAGAAAAACCCGTTGCGGTTGGCGACCGCGACCAGCTTGCGCGGCCTGCCGGCAATCGTGTCGTCGATCAGGATCGGCGTGTGCGTGGAATCCCAGTCGTGCACGTCGTGCGGCGTGAACTGGAAATGCCATTTCAGCGCGCCGGTGTCGGGGTCGAGCGCGACCAGCGAATCCGAGTACAAATTGTCGCCAAGCCGGCTGGCGCCGTACATCTGCGGTCCGGGGTTGCCGGTGCCCCAATAGAGCAGGTTGAGCGTCGGATCGTACGAGCCGGTCACCCACGTCGGAGCACCGCCCCGCTTCCACGAGTCGCCCTTCCAGGTCTCGTTTCCAGGTTCCCCTTCGCCCGGAATCGTGTAGAACCGCCACGCGCGCTTCCCGGATGCCGCCTCATACGCGTCGATGAAGCCGCGAACACCGTACTCACCGCCGGCCACGCCGACGATGACTTTGTCTTTGACGACGAGCGGCGCGCCGGTGAAGCTGTAGCCCTTGTCGGCGTCGGCGGCCGCGACATCCCAGCGCACACGACCGGTCTTCGCATCCAGGCTCACGATATGTGCGTCGAGCGTTCCCATGAACAAGCGGTCGCCCAGCGCGGCCAGGCCGCGGTTTTGCGGGCCGCAGCAGAGCGACATCTCCTTCGGCAGGTTTCGCTCGTAGTGCCAGAGCGGCCGGCCGGTGCGCACGTCAACGGCATACGCGTGATTCTGCGGCGTGGTCAGATACATCACGCCGTCGATCACGAGCGGCGTCGTCTCGTGCCGGCCGCGAACGCCGGTCTGAAACACCCACT
>JAYVYV010000249.1:0-3727 GCA_043783985.1 Acidobacteriota bacterium
GGTGCTGCAGTTGCCGGTCAAGGGCGACCTGAAGAGCGTCGTCGTGACCGCCGGCAAGCAGATGATCTTCGACATCGTCGAGGCGGAAACCGGCAAGTATCTGTCGTCGATCGATTTGGGGCTGCAGAACCTGGTCACGTCGATCGACCCGAAGACCGGCGCCAAAATCACCGACCCCGCTCTTCTTCCCGGCGACGGACAGACCAAGATGGTGTGCCCTCACGTGAGCGGCGGCCGCGGGTGGATGCCCACCTCGTACGACGCGGCCGCGAGAATTCTGTATCTGCCCATCGTGGAGGCGTGCATGGACCTCGTGCCCGTGGGCGAAGGTGAACGTGGAAGCCTCTCGACCGGTGTGCGCTGGACCGTTCGGCCGCGGCCAGGCAGCGACGGCAAGTACGGGCGCCTGCAGGCGCTCAATCTGGAGACCAAGCAGACGGCATGGGTGGAACGTCAGCGCGCGCCGTTGACGACAGGTACCCTCGCCACGGCTGGAGGCGTGGTCTTTGCCGGATCGCTCGACAGAATGTTTCTCGCGTATGACGCCGCAACCGGCGATCAGATCTGGAAGACTCGCTTGAACGATGTGCCGAGCTCAGCACCGATCAGCTATTCCGCAAACGGACAGGAGTACGTCGCCATCGTGGTCGGCCCAGGCGGCTATCAGTCGAACAGCTACGATGCGCTCGTGCCGGAAATTCAGAATCCACCGGACCACGGCGCCGCGATTTGGGTCTTCGAGGTCCCGACCAAACCTGCCGTCAAGGTCACGCGCTAGGTCGTTCGGCAGGTACCGGCTCAATCTTCAAGAGGGCGCCTGCCATTTCATCGGTGAGCAGATACAGCAGGCCGTCCGGTCCTTGCCTGACCTCGGCGATTCGTTGTTTGAGCTCCATCAGCAGCGTCTCGCGAAGGACGGGCAGCCCCTTGGCGTTCAAGACGATGCGTTGAAGCTGTGTGCCGCGCCGCCCGCCGACGAAGATGTTGCCTTTCCACGTCTTGAACTGGTCGCCTGTGTAAAACGCCAGGCCGGAGATCGCGATGGATGGCACCCAAATCATGAACGGCTCTTCCATGCCCGGCGCGGAATGCTGCTCTGTCGTTGGACCGGAACTATCGCCGGTGAGGTCGCCGCTGTACGCCCGCCCGTACGACACGACCGGCCATCCGTAATTGCGACCCGGTTTGATGATGTTGATTTCATCGCCGCCCATAGGGCCGTTCTCGTGTTCCCACAGCTCGCCCGTCTGAGGATGAATGACGAGCCCGAGGATGTTCCGAATCCCCAGCGCATAGACCTCGGGCCGGTAGCCGGATCGGCCCGAGAACGGATTGTCGGACGGCGCACTCCCATCGTCATTGAGGCGAAGCACTTTGCCGACATGGCTGGCGGGATTTTGTGAATCCTCTGGTTGTGCAGTGCCGGCCCGCCCGCGGATGGGAACGCCGACGCTCATGAAAATCTTACCGTCAGGAGCGAATGCGATCCGGGACGCGGATGGCGTGGCGCACCAGGCGTCCGCCACGAAGATGTCCCGAACGTCGGTCAGCGCGTGACGGCCGTCGAAACGGCCGCGGGCGAGGACCGCCGTCGCGACGTCTTTCTCCCCTGGCTTGGGTTTGTAGTACGTGAAGTACACCAGCTGGTTTTCGGTGTAGCGCGGGTGTATCGCGACATCCTGAAGGCCCTTGAGCCGCGAATCCAGAACGGCGGGGATGCCTTCGATCGGCTGAGGGTCCAGCACACCACTGCGGACGATCCGAAGGCGGCCCGCACGCTCGGTGATCAGCATGTCGCCATTGGGCAGAAACGCCAGGGCGAAAGGCCGCGACAGACCTTTCGTCGCCACAACACGAAATTTCTGCCCCGCGCCAGCAAAGATTTGCGGTTCGTTGGGCAGCGTGTCACGGGCGGGGTCACCCGGATTCGGCGTCTGCTGAGCGCGTCCAGCCGCTCCGAACACGGTGAGGGTCAACGCCACAATGGACGGGAAAGAACGCTTCATCTGCGTGCGATGCATCGAGTGACCTCCTGCGGGAGCGCAGTATAGTCCCCTTCCCACGCGGCGACCACATATCTCGAGTCGGCTTGCCCCGCCCGCCCTGCAGTGCACAGGGCGGCGAATGGGGCGGCGGCATTGCCCGCTGTCTCGTCAGCGACCGTTCGCCGCCGCCCGCGCCGCGCGGAGCAGTTCTTCTTCGATGATGCGCTTGAAGTACTCGAACGGCGGCAGGAACGGCGGCGACGCCGGCGCCAGCCAGCCGTTGACCAGAAATCCGGGGCTCGCCGGGACGGCGTAGCGTCCGGCCTCCTCGACCGCCTGGCGAATGGGATCCCTCAACGCCCCGCCGTCCAGACACGCGTCGAACGCGCGGCGATCCAGCCCGACCTCGCCGGCGATCTGCTTCAGGCGGTCCGAGTCGAGACGCCCCGGTTGCGCCACGACCGCATCGTGATACGCCCAAAACCTGCCCTGCGCATTCGCGCACGCCGCCGCCTCGGCGGCGGCGACCGACTCCGGCCCACGCGTCGGCAGGTGCTTGAACACGAATCGCACCCGATCGCCGAAGGTGTCACGCACTCTGCCGAAGACCCGGGCGAACCTGGCGTACTCCGGACTCTGGAAATCGCCGAACGCGACAATTTCGATCGGCGCCTTCGCCGGCCCGAGCGCCACATCCTGGGACGTGCTCTCCACGCGCACGCGCGGCGGCGCCAGGAACACCTCCGCGCGCGTGGAAACCTTCATGAGCTCCTCGACGTAGTTCATCTTCGCGAGCTCGGGCTCCGTGATCCGCTGCAGCCACGCGCGGAGCCCCGGGCGCATCTGGTCCAGGCTCGCGCCGCGGGTTCGGTCTCCGAGGCTCTGGTAGAGCGCGAAGACGGCGGATTCCGGCGTGGTGACGATGCGCTTCGGAATTTCTTCGTCGAGGAGCGCCTGCATCGTCATGCCGCGCGCAGACGCTTCGCGCGCGAGCAGCTCGTTCATCACGAGCAAATCGGCGCCACGGCGCCGACTGTCGTAGATCGCGCGGCTCAGACCGATGTACGCGCCCGGATCCGTGCGCCGCCACTCCTCGTCGACCTCCGCGACGGTGATGACGCGGTCGCCAACTTTCGCCGCGGCTTCCGCGCCTGACGCGGCCAGTGTGGCTGGAAGCCGATCGCTCGCGGCGGCTTCGGACTTCGGTCTACTGGCGCCGAGCGTGAGCTGGAAGGAGCCGTTCTCCTCGGCCGATGGTCCACGGCTTACGGTGAGCAGATAGCTGCCGGGCGGCATCAGGCCGACCGGCACAGCCGCGAAGATGTCGGTGTCGGTCGCGTACCGCACGTTGACCGGGACGAGATCGAGCGTCACGAACGGCCGTCCGGCGCCGAAGTTCGCGCCCGAGATCGTCAACGTCTGACCTCCGGCATCAGACGCTGCGGCGGTCACGACGAGCTGTGGCGCCTGCGGCGGCTGGGCGACAGCCCGCGCGCCCAGCGTCGCGAGCCCAATCACGCACGCGAGAAAAGATGACGTTTTCTTCAGAGCGTTCATGGAATTTCCCCTGCGGGCCACGGCGTGCGGCAGGGCTGGCCGCGTTCGTACAGCTCCAGATTAGCCGTGAGGCGAGGCACGACCTGTGTGAGGCCGGCATGCTCGGCGCCGCGCACGAGATCGCGCTGCACACGGACGGCTTCCCCGTACCGCCTTGCCGCCGCGAGCGCCATCGCCATGGTTTC
>JAYVYV010000250.1:0-3716 GCA_043783985.1 Acidobacteriota bacterium
AGCGGCTGGTACGACGGGTTGCTGAACAGATCGTCGAAAAACGCGCGGACGGTGCGGCGAAGGTTGATGCGCGACACACGCGCGAGCAGGCTGCACTCCCACATCACGACGGCCGGCACGTAGAGAATCGCGTCGCGGCGCTCGCAGCGCTCGAAAAACGACGAGGCGCGGGGTCCGAGCTTCCCGCCGCCGGCGGCGTGAAACACCAGCGCGTGCGTGTCCGTGACCGCCGCCTGCGGTTCAGCCACGGCGCGTTTTCCTTTTCCTGCTCGTCCCGTACTCCGGCGACGTTTCCTTCACCATGAGCGGACGCCCGAGCGACGCCTGGAATGTCGCGCGCATCGCATCGTCGGCTCCCTGGAGCCACGGATCGCTGGCGTCGACGTCGATCGTGCCCACGACGGAGCGGGACTGACCGACATGCCCGGACGCACGAGCGGCGGTGACGATTTGATCCAGCAGTTCGCTGACGCTCCGAACCCCTGTCGCGCCGGCGCGCCCTTTCAGCCACGTCAGGTTGTCCGTATCCAGGGTCACGGAAATCGCCTGCTTGTTGGCCATATATTTATACGATATCGTTTAATTATATATTGGTCAACCGTGTATCCTACACAGGCGTGAACGCCGCCGATATCCGCCCCGCAGCGCCCGCCGAGCAGACGCAGTCGACGTTCGACCTCTTCCTGATCTTCGTCGGCGCCAACGTCGTCGCGACGACGTTTCAGATCGGCGCGAGCCTGTCCTCGTCGTTCAGCCTGAGGGCGACGATGGCGCTGGTGGCAGTGGGCAGCGTGGCGGGCGCGGCGCTCGTGGCGGCGCTCGCGCCGCTCGGTCCGCGGCTGCGGGTGCCGTCGGTGATCGCGGCGCGGCCGGCGCTCGGCATCGGCGGCGCCTCGCTGGTGGCCGCCGTGCTGTACGTGACCAATTTCGCGTGGATCGCGCTGAACAACGTGATCGCCGCGTCCGCGTCCGCGCGCGTGGGCGACGCCTGGATCGGCGGCGCGGCCGGCTCGCGGACGGCGTGGGCGATCGCGCTCGGGCTCCTCGCGACGTGCGTCGTCTGGCGCGGTCCGCGCGCGGTGGTGCATGCCGACCGCGTCGCCGTGCCGGCGGTGTTGATTGTCGCGGTTGCGCTGACGGTCGCGTGCATCCGCGCGTCGTGGCCGGCGGCCGCGCCTGCCGCGGGTCCGGCGGCGTCCATGAGCTGGTGGCGCGGCCTGGACGTCGTCGTCGGCTACCAGGTGTCGTGGATCCTGATGTTCGCCGACTACTCGCGCTACACGCGGTCGGTGCGCGGCAGCGCCGTCGCCGTGTTTCTCGGGCTCGCGGTCACCAGCGCGTGGATGATGCCGCTCGGCGCGATCGCCGCGCGGGCGGCCGGTTCAAGTGATCCCGGCGCGATGATGGATGCCGTCGGGCTCGGCGCCGCCGGCGCGCTGCTGCTCACGCTCGCGACGCTGACGACGAACTTCGTGAACATCTACATGTCGGCGCTCGCATGGAAGAGTATCGTGCCCCGCGCGAGGGACGGCGCCGTCGTCTGGTCGATCGGGCTCGTTGGCACCGCGCTCGGCGCCGTCCCGGGCGTCTGGCTCGAGCAGTACACGAACTTCATGATGATCCTCGGCGCGCTGCTCGTGCCGGTCGGCGGCGTGCTCGTCGCGCACTATTACATCCGCCGCCCGCGCGTCGACGAGGCGTTCATCACTGAGCTGTACAACCCGGTCGGATCGTTTCGCGGCGTGTCGATTCCCGGCGTGGCCGCGTGGGGCGCGGGCGCTGCGGCGTTCTTTGCCGCGGGATCGATCGGCGGCACGCTGCCGGCGCTCGCGGTGTCGATCCTCGTCTACCGCGCGCTGCTGTACACTCGGCGGCCATGAGACGGGTGTCGTTCGTCATCGCGGCCGCGGTGCTGGTGTCGGGTGCGCTGCCGCGCGCCCAGCCGCGATCGCGTGTGGTGATGCTCGGGACAGGCACGCCGAACGCCGATCCTGATCGATACGGCCCAGCGGTCGCGGTGGTGGTCGACGGGACCAGCTATCTGGTCGATTTCGGCGTGGGCGTCGTCAGGCGGGCGGCGGCGGCGGAACGTGCGGGGATCGGCGCGCTCGCCGCCACGAACCTGACGCGGGCGTTCGCCACGCACCTGCATTCGGATCACACGCTGGGGCTGGCCGATCTGATCCTGACGCCGTGGATTCTCGAGCGTACCACCACGCTCACGCTGTACGGCCCCCGCGGATTGCGCGCGATGACCAACCATCTCATCGACGCCTACGCCGACGACCTGCGCATCCGCACGCGCGGCGGCGAGCCGAAGCATCACCACGATCCCAGGCTCGTCACCGTCCACGAGATCACGCCGGGCGTGGTGTATCGCGACGAACGGGTGACGGTCACCGCGTTCGCGGTCAAGCACGGCGCATGGGAGCAGGCGTTCGGCTACCGCTTCCAGACGCCCGATCGCACGATCGTGATCTCGGGCGACACCGGTCCCGACTCACACATCGAGGATCAGTGCCGGCGGTGCGACGTGCTCGTGCACGAGGTGTACTCGGAGGCCGGGTTCGCGAAGCGGCCGCCGGAGTGGCAGGTGTACCACTCGCGGTATCACACGTCGGCGCGCGAGCTCGGCGCGATCGCCTCACGCGCGCAGCCGGGGCTGCTCGTCCTGTATCACCAGTTGATCTGGAGCTCCACGGAAGAGGAGCTGTTGAAGGAAGTGCGCGCGGTCTACGACGGCAAGGTCGTGTCCGCGCACGACTTGGACGTGTACTGAGCTGTCAGGTCCGGGGTTCAGCGTTCGTTCGGCGTTCGACGTTCGGCGTTCGGCGTTCATCGTTCGGCGAGCGGGTGCTGCGTGATCAGGGCGTCCTCGACGATGTGTCCGCCGATGAGGTGCTCCTGGATGATCCGCTCGAGGACCGGCGGATCGCAGTGGGCGTACCACGCGCCCTCGGGATAAACGACGGCGACCGGTCCGCCTTCGCAGATGCGCAGGCAGTTGGCCTTGCTCCGGAGAATGCCGCCCTGTTCCGAGAGGCCGAGCGCCTTGAGGCGGGCCTTGAGATAGGCCCACGCGGCAAGGCCGCGCTCTTTGTCGCAGCACTTCGGCTTCGTCTGATCGCAGCACAGAAAGATGTGCCGCCGCGCCGCGGATACACCGACGCCGCCGGCAACCGCACGTTCCTTTTCGTAAGCCATCAGCCTTTAGCCTGAGCCCTCAGCCCTGAGCCCTATACTCCAAACTCCTCTGCGTTCCACGTCAGGCCGAGCTCGCCGGGCGGCGCCATGTACCCCAGCAGCGCCGAGGCGGCCACGACGACGGGGCTGGCGAGGTAGCCTTCGCCGCCGAGGCCCATGCGGTTCTGCCAGTTGCGATTGAACGAGGTAATCGCGCGCTGCCCCTTTTCGAGCGCGTCCGGTCCCTGGCCGAAGCAGGGCCCGCACCACGACTGCCGAATCTGTCCGCCGACCGAGCGGAACACGTCGGCAATCGACTCGCCGCCCAGCCGCGCGTCGGGCCGTTCGATCTGCAGTCCCACGCCGCCCGATCCCGGAAACACCACGAACTCCTTCGCCGTTTTATCCGCGCCTCTCGCGCGCGCGGCGCGGACAACGAGCGCGGCGGCCAGCAGATCGTCGTAGCTGCCGTTGGTGCACGATCCGATCATCGCCTTGTCGAACGTCAGCCGCTCGCGCGCGACCTCCTCGGC
>JAYVYV010000251.1:0-3712 GCA_043783985.1 Acidobacteriota bacterium
GGGCCGGTGGCCGCGCTGGTCTACCAGCTGCAGATCTCCGAGGTCTACTCGTTCGACAGCGTCTGGGTGCTGCTGCAGACCAACGACCAGGGCGGGAACACGCAGACCATCCAGCTGCCGAACAACGGGCCCTACGACAAGTATTACTTCTGGCGCGTGCGCGCCCTCGACGGGAACACGAGCGGCGCCTGGTCGGCGCCGCAGGCGTTCCTGATGCCGGCGGCACCGAGGGCGGCGCCTCCGGTGTCCTCGGATCCGCTGCTCGGCTGCGGCGGATTGACGGGCCAGAAAGTCGTCGAGTGCATCCACGACCGGCTGAATGCGCCGCACACCGTTGAAGGCGGCTTCGAGATCACCAAGCGGGTGGCGTGGGCGCTGCGCGGCGAAGGCGCCGGGCTGCTGATCAAGCCGGCCGGTGAAAACATCGTGTCGTGGCAGGGGAAGAGCTTCGCGGCCGGCCGCATCTGCTATCCGGACGGTCACATCATCAAGGTCCTGACCGACGTGCCGACCACCAACGGCGCGAGCTGGCAGGACAACGGGTTCGTCGACCGCGTCCTCTACGTGCCGGCGATCGATCCGAACCGGTAGGCATGCGCCCGGGTCGGCCGTGCGCGACGCGCTCATGCGTGTGCGTGCGGCCGATTCCACCTACCGCCGCAAGCGCGCGACCAGCGCGGCCATGTCCTCCGGTAGCGGCAGCTCGAACGACATTTCCCGATCGTCGGCCGGATGGCGGAACGTCAGACTCTGGGCGTGCAGCGCCTGGCGTGGAAACGCGATGGGGCGCAGTTCGTCGGGACCATAGACGTAGCGCCTCTCTCCCACCAGCGTGTGGCCGCGCAGCCGCGCCTGAATCCGGATCTGATTGCGCTTCCCGGTCACGAGCCGCACTTCGATCAGCGACGCGCCGGCCAGCGGCTCGATCACCCGGTAGTGGCTGATCGCTTCCTTGCCGCGTGGATCGCGAGGCGACGTCTCTTTCTGAATCAGCGCCTTCAGATCCCAGACGAGATGATCGCGCCACGTGCCCGCCGCGGGCGACGGCAGCCCGTAGACCACCGCCTGGTAGACGCGCTCGGGCTGACGCCGCTTGAACTGCTCCTTCAGCGTGAGCTGCGCGCCTTCGGTCTTCGCGAACAGCACGAGGCCCGACGTGTCGCGATCGATCCGGTGGACGACGAACGGGCGCCGGCGGCCGCGCCGGCTCAGGTAGATCTTGAGATCCTCGAAGACCGAGCGTGCGGCGTTGCGGCGCTGCAGCGGCAGCGGCACCGCGAGCAGCCCCGCCGGTTTGTTCAGCACGATCAGCGCCTCGTCCTCGTACACGACTGGCAGATCGCGCTCCGCGCCGAGCGAAGACCGCCGCTTGGCGCTGCCCGGCCGGTCGGTCCACAGACGCACGACGTCGCCGGCCGCGACGCGCGCGGCGGCGTCGGCCAGCGTCATCTCGCGATCGTTCACGAACACCTTGCCGCGCTCGAGCGCCGTCGCGGCGCGCGGGCGCGACCCGGCGCGATCGGGCGCCGCCAGATACTTGTCCAGCCGCACACCGGCTGCCTCATCGCCGACGGTCCATTCCGGCACATCGCATCATACGTGGGCGGCGCGCAGGTACAATCCCCACATGTCCACACTGCAACCCGAACAGGCGCTGTTCCTGCGCGACAACGCCATCCGCGCCCTCCAAACCGAGCAGCCGGTCACGCAGCGCGTCATCGAGGCGATTCCCCTCGACAAAGGCGACTACCGGCCGGACGACATCGGCAAAACCGCCCTCGAGCTCGCCTGGCACATCGTCGGCGCCGAGCACCGCTTCTCCGACGCGGTGATCAACGGCGCGTTCGATTTCAGCAACCCGGGACGGCCGGCGGCGCTGACCAATTCGGCGGAGATCGCGCGGTGGTACGCCGAGACGACCCGGCAGGACCTTGCGCGTTTGGCCGCGATGCCCGTCGAGGGGCTGCTGAAGATCGTCGACTTCCGCGGCCTCTTTCAACGGCCGGCGGTCACGTTCCTGCAGTCCTCGATGAGCCACGTGATCCACCATCGCGGTCAGCTGTCGATGTACCTGCGGCCGATGGGCGCGAAGGTGCCGGCGATCTACGGCGAGAGCTACGACAGCGCCAAGGCCAAGGCCGGCGTGTGAAACGTCTCGCGCTGATCGCGGCGTGCGTGGCCGCGTTCGCCTGCTCGAAGCATGAGGCGCTGTCCCCGCCCGCCGTGACCGCGCCGCCGGCGTCCGCCGCGTCGGACGCCGCGACCGGCGGCATCGCCGGATCGGTGCACGCGACCGGCACGGCGGTCGTCGTCCTCGAGCCGAAAACCGCGCAAACGTTTCCGCCGCCGGCCGAGACGCCGGTGATGGATCAGGCGGGGCTGACGTTCGGTCCCGAGCTCCTGCTCGTGCGGACAGGTTATCCGGTGGAGTTCCGCAACAGCGACGACACGCTGCACAACGTGCGCGTCAGCCACGAAGAGACGCGCGCCTCGGCGTTCAACGTCGCGATTCCCACGGGCGAGTCATTCACCTACGCCTTCGAGCGCGACGGGTTCTATCGCGTCGGCTGCGACATCCATCCGGCGATGGCGGCATCGGTGTTCGCGGCCGCTTCGCCGTTCACGACGTTGGCGGGCAGCGACGGCCGCTTCACGTTTGCCGGCGTCCCTTCAGGCGTGTGGACGGTCACGGTCTACACGGACGGGAAGCGCCTGCGCAAGGACGTCGAGATCAGCGGCGGCGTGACGAACGTCAGCGTGGAATAGCGGCCACACTCCTGTGGCGCGGCGCTTCACGTCTGCGGACGCGGATCGCAGGACTGCCACCTTCGCGCCAAGGGCGCTTGGGCGAGCCTCGCCGAAGCCTGCGGAGATCGGTCGCGAGCAGAGGCGGCGGGAAGCCCTGCGTCACTCGAGCCACAGTCGATCAGAACTTCCAGTCGAGCGACGCCGACTGGCCGGCGACGTAGAGTGACGTGTTCCACTCCGGGACGAAGAACCACCAGGAAAAGACGCCCGGCGGCGGCGCGGGCAGCGTGGGCGGCGTCTCGAGGTCTGAGACCGGGCCGGCGTCGAGGCGGAAGCCGCGCGGGTTCGCGCGCACGATCGTGTCGGGCGGCGCGATGACGCACCAGCACAACCCCGCGATGCGGATCCGTCCCGGCTTGTAGCGCTCGCGCTCCTCCTGCGTGCGGCCGTCAGGCGTGCCGATCCACAGGTTCAGGTCGAGCGAGAGCGTCGCCTTCGCGTAGTCCACCGCGAAGCGCAGCAGGTAGGCGTCGTGAAAGCCGTTGGGGAGCTGGCGGTCCAGGTCGGTGAGCGTCATCACGGCATGCTATCGGAATTCGCTATCGGAAATAGGCGGGCAGATCCTTTTTCGTGTCGCGCAGGATCTCGACGATCGCGCGGCGATCGGCCGCCGTGAGCCGCGCGTACTTCGGCGCGGTGTCCTGTCCCGACAGGATGCGCCACATCCGCGCGTAGACCGCGTCGCGCGCCGGCGGCGGCAGCGCGTCGAACGCGTCCGAATAAATCATGTAGCTGCACGGGTAGCGAAGCAGCCGCGTCCGCAGATCGAGCTGCCGCAGCGAGCGGCCGCGGCGGTCGGCCGGCCCGCGCCCGGCGAACTCCCCCGCAAATCGCGACGTGCCGGTGACGGCCGCCGGCAGCGGCGTCTCGTCGACGAACAGCAGGTAGTCGACCAGTTCATCCG
>JAYVYV010000252.1:0-3712 GCA_043783985.1 Acidobacteriota bacterium
GGCCGCGACCCCCTGACCGCGTCCCTCGCCGTCTCAGAATTCGATGGAAACGCCGGCCTTGATCAACCGTCCGCGCTGCGTGCTGTTCACGCGGCCGTAGGTGGGGCCGAGCTGCGTGATGCGGCCGAGAATCGTCGCGGCATTCGTCAGGTTGTAGAAGTCCAGCCTCGGCTCGAACGATGCCGAACCGATTTTCCATGGCCGCCTGACGCTCACGTCGATCGAGTTGACGGCCGGCAGCCGGGTCGTGCCGCGATCCTGGACCGTCAGCGTCTGCGGCCCCTGCGTGAGCACGACGGTGTTGGTGCCGACCGACACGGTGGTCAGCTCGGGAAACCCGACGTTGTGCTGCCCCGTCGCGCTGACCATGACGCGGTACGGGAACTCGTAGGCCCCGGAAAGCCGGAGCGAGAACGGCACGTCGTTGCCGAACACGCCGTTGCGGAACCGGTTGTTCGGGTTGTTCAGGTCGGGACCCGTGCCCGCGGTGGCGGCGTGGATGTCGCCGACGGTTCTGCCGACGCTAACGCCGCCCGTGAACAGCCAGCGGTGGCTCAAGCGCTTGTTCAGCGTGAGATCGGCGCCGTTGTAGGTCGTGTCGTACTGCGCGACGTTGTCCCAGACGGTGTCGAACTTGCCTCGAAGGGCGGCGCTCTGGTTGTACACCGTGACCGGCTGACCGCTGTTCAGCTCGACGACCTGCAGCGGAATGTAGCTCGAGGTCGGCACCGCGACGATCACGGCCGGGTCCACGTCGCGGGATCGTCGATCGTGAAGCGGAGAGAGTCCCGCCGCCGGGCGATCCGGAGCGAGTCCGGGCCTGATAGCTTACCGCCGGACGCCTGGCGATGAAGACGAAAGTGTGGGAATTCCGAACGGCCGCCGGCGGCCTCGGTCTGGGGGGGATGCGCCGGGTTAGTGGCGGGGGCTAGGGCCGACGCGCTTCCGTGGCGAAGAAAATCGACAGCCCGCCGCTGATCGACGTGCCGGCGCCGTTTTCGTCGCGCGTCGCGAACGTGCGGCCGACGGAACCGAAGACACTGGTCCCCGGCCGCACCGCGTACGAGACGCCGCCGGAGATTTCCTTGCGGTCGCGCTCCGACAGCGGCAGGTCGAGGGTCGCCGTTCTGCGCCACGCGCGGCTGATGCCCGCGCTCGCGTTCGTCTTGTCGTTGACGCGGAACCCCATCGCCACGCCGCTGAACCAGAGTCCTGGCGAGAAGTAGCCGGCGCCGCCGTACAGCCGCGTGGTGCCGCTCGATACTTCTGCGCTTACCGGCAGTCCCCATCGCACACGGCTCTGCTGCGGGCCCAGCGATTCGACGATACCCTTGCCGAGCAGTTGCAGCGTCGGCGCCGCGGCGACTTTGAACCCGTGGGTCGGCGCCTGGTACACCGCGATCTTCGTTGAGAAAAAACTGGTGCCGACGCCGCCCGCTGCGCCCGCGGGCTCGGCGCCGCCGACCACGCGCGGAATGCTCATCGACAGCTGCACCCGTGGCGCCAGGCCCAACGCGGCGTCGACGATGGGTGCGTCCACTTCGCTCAGACCGGCACCCTGCCATCTCATCACCGAGACAGACAACACCACCATGCCGGGCGCCAGCAGGCTCGCATCGTCGACCCAGGCCAGCGGCGTGGCGCTGCTCGACGACGGCGAGGCCGGCGCCAGATCGTTACGGCTTGGCGGGGCGGTCTTCTTCCCCTGCGGACTGTTGCCCTGTGCCAGCGCCGGAGTCGAAACGGCGAGCGTCAACACGACGCCCGCCGCAAACGTCGCGCGCGTCACTTGATCTTCTTCTTCTTCGGCGAGGCCGTCGGGGTTGACGTGGTCGTTGATGTCGGCGTTGCCGTCGCCGTTGACGTTGACGTTGCCCCCGTGGTCGTTGTGGCCGGCGCGGTCACGCTGAGATCGGTCGTGGCCTGATGCTCGGCCGTGGTCTCCGCGGCTTCCGTGTTGGCCGATGGCCGGAGCTTCTGAATCGCCTGGCCGAGGCTGAGGGTCGTCGCGGTGGTCGTCGACGTGCCGGTCGTCGTTCCGGTCGTCGTGCCGGTGGTCGTGCCCGTCGTCGTCGGCCTGATGCCGGTCATGGCCGTTTTGAGATCGGCGAACGAAATCCCGAGATTGCGCGAAACGTGCAGCGCGGCGAGGAATTGCCCCTGATTCTTGAAGCCGAGCGACGCCTCATTGAGTGTCATACCGGTCGGCAGCAGCGCGGTCACCTTCGGCTGCAGTCCATGGTTCGACGAGATTTTCTGCGCGATCGGGTTCAACGTCGGCGTGGCGGTGGGCGTCGTGGCGGCAATGGTCGTCGTGGCGGCGGTGGGCGAGGTCGCTGAAGCCGTCGCCGTTCGCTTGGACGAGCCCGATGTCGCAGGTGCGGGCGTCGTCTTGTGGGAATCCCCGTGCGCCTTGGCGATCGTCGTCGATTTCGGGCTGCCGTGCGTGGTCGGCGTCATCGTCTTAGGGCTGCCGTGGGTCGTCGCGATCGTCGTCGACTTCGGGCTGCCGTGTGTGGGGGGCGTCGTCGTCTTGGGGCTGCCGTGCGTCGTCGCGATCGTCGTCGACTTCGGGCTGCCGTGCGTGGTCGGCGTCATCGTCTTCGGACTGCCGTGCGTCGGCGGCGACGTCATGTGCGGATTTCCATGCGTGGTCGGCGTGGGAATCGTTGGATGCGAACCGGATGCCTGCGGGCTTGGGCCGTGACTCTTTGCCGGCGGCGGGCTCGGGGCAGCGAATAACGGAGCGGCGCTGACCGACAGCATCGCCGCGACGAGAGCCATCCTGGATACGTGCATGTGCTGATCCTCCGCGCATGACAGGGGCAAGCGCAGTGCCAGCGCTGGTGTGGTCGAAAATCAAGGGAATCGACGCGAAGGCCGGACTCCGATAGGCAACCTCCAACGAATCTGGAAGTTTTTACTCGGTTTTCGCGTTTCCGGCTGTCAGGAGCGTGCGAAGCGCGGATCGTGGAATGTGCCCGGACGCGCCTTGACATGGGTCCAGCAACATGGCTCGAGCGCGTTGACATTCCAACGGACGCGGCGTATGGTCGGCACCGATCGCCGGACACATACCCCAGGCATCCTCGTAGACCCGACAGTCGCAGGACCAGATCTTCGGTCGGCGTGTTTCAACGTCGCGGAATGGAGGCCTTCATGTCTCGGATCGCCCGTCTTGGTCTCTGCGCGGTTGCGGTGTTGACGGTTGTGTGCCCGCCCGCGGCCGCGCAGGGCACGAGTGCCGCCAGCCTCACGGGGGTGGTCAGCGATTCGTCCGGCGCCGTGCTGCCGGGCGTCACGGTGGAAGCCTCCAGCCCCGGCCTCATCGAGAAAATCCGCACCGCCGTGACCAACGAGCAGGGGCTGTATCGCATTGTCGAACTGAGGCCCGGCACGTACAGCGTGACGTTCAGCTTGACCGGGTTCGGGGTGTTCAAGCGGGACGGCATCGAGCTCCCGCCCAACTTCACCGCCACCGTGAACGCGGAACTGAGAGTCGGATCGCTCCAGGAAACTGTCACGGTGTCCGGGCAAAGCCCGCTCGTCGACACGCAGAACGTCACGCGACAGACGGTCATCTCCAAATCGCTTCTCGATGCGGTTCCAACCGGCAAGAACCTGTTGAGTTTTTATGCGCTGACGCCGGCAGCCGTCACGCCGACCAACGCGCAGGACGTCGGCGGGAGCAAGGGCGAGACCACGGCTCGCG
>JAYVYV010000253.1:0-28118 GCA_043783985.1 Acidobacteriota bacterium
TTGGCCTACTTCGATAACGTGTCGCGAAGCGCTTCAAAGAAAATCTGCGCCCCCTCCCACACGCTCGCGAGGCTGACGTGCTCGCCGTCGCCGTGCATCGAGGCGACGACATCCGCCGGGAGCAGGGCTGGAAAGATTCCGTAGCTCTTCACGCCCCGGGGCCGGAACGCGTTGGAATCGGTGCCGTACGGAATCAGCATCGGCGTGACGATCGCCTCCGGGTGGCGACGCTTGATGGCGGCTTCGATGTTGCGGTAGAGCGGGGCGTCCTGTGAGGTGACGATCGGATCGTCGGACTCGTTGATGAGCTCGATCGCGATCGCCGGATCGCCCAGCCGCCGCTTGACTTCGGTGATCCACTGCTCCCGTGTCGTGCCCGGCAGCACGCGGCAGTCGAGCCCGGCTTCGGCGACCGACGGGATGACGTTGATCTTCGGCGGATCGCCGACGCCGGAGCGAAACCAGGTCAGCGAGATCGTCGATTGCTGGATCGCGTTGGTGAACTTGTTCTGCGCGAAGGCGCCGACCTTCGCCTGCATCATGTCGATCACGGTCGGCTCGCGGCTCTGAAGGGGTCTCGCCCCCCCGGCGGCCGGCCTGGTCGTCGGTGGCCCGACCGGCTTCTCGGATCCGAGCAAACGCGCCAGCGCCCTGACCAGCCGGTCGTTCGGGTTCGTGTCGGTCGGCTGGCTGCCGTGGCCGGCGACGCCTTCGGCGCGCAGCTTCAGCCAGACGATCTTCTTCTCGGCGACAGAAATTCCGTAGACCATCGTGTTCGGCGCGAACAGATCAGTGCTGCCGAAGCCGCCTTCGTCGATCACGTACTCGGGATCGAGCTCGGCGTAGTGGTTCGCGATCATCCACCGCGCGCCCAGCGCGCCGCCGACTTCCTCGTCGGGCTCGGCCATCAGGATGACGTCGCGCGTCCTCGGCACGTTCTGCCGCTTCAGCATCAGGAACGCGACCAGCTGCGCCACGCCCTGGCCTTTCATGTCCATCGCGCCGCGGCCCCACAGCTCGCCGCCGATAATGGTCGGCGTGAACGGATCGGTCTTCCACTGCGCCCGGTCGGCCGGCACGACGTCCATGTGATGGAGCAGCAGGATCGCTTTGCCCGCGGCGGGCGAAACGGTCGCCTTCAGCCTGGCGTAGACGATGACCTTGCCCGGCGCCGACGTGTAGCGCGTCACCGGGATGCCGTCCTGCTCGAGTATCGCGGTGAGAAAGTCGGCCGCCTTGGTCGTGTCGCCCGGAGGATTCGAGGTGTCGATCGCGACGTACCGCTCGAGCAGCCGTGTGATCTCTTCGTGTGACACGTCGGCCGATTGCGCGTGGATCGGGCTCTGAGCAAACCGCAAGGACACGGAGGACACGACGGCCACGCAGGCCACGATGTACCGGTATCTCCTGCGTATCCCTGGTGTCCTCTGTGTTGATTCAGCGCTCATAGGTCCTCGAATGTTCCGCTGTCACGGTTCTTTCGCACGCGATCCCAATCGAAAGAGCGGCCGTTCATCGCGATGTACACGCCGGCCGGCAGCGCCTGGACGAACGACAGCGCGCTCCCGAGGTTGAACAACCCGTCCGAGCTGCCGAAGGCATAGGGGATCATCGCGCCGGTCAGGACGATTGTTTTTTCGGGGACAGACTGCGTCTCGGCAGGCGACCGAAGTTTGTCCCCGCCCGTCGCGCCACCGGACCGAAATCGGTCCCCGCTGTGGGCGAGCGCCGCCGCGGTCTCGACCATCGTGTCGGTGCCGTGGGTGACGAGGATCCGCGTCTCCGCCGCTCGCGCGCATGCCTCGACGATGCGCGTCCGATCGGCCGCGGTCATCTCGAGGCTGTCGATCATCATCAGCGGCGAGATCGCGACCTCGACACGCGAGCGTCCGAGCCGCAGCATTTCGGGCAGGTGCGTATCGCGGAAGAACAGCGAGCCGTTCAGCTCGTTGTATTCCTTGTCGAACGTTCCGCCCGTTACGAGCACTCTGATGGGTTCCGGGTTCATGGTTCAGGGTTCAGGGTTCAGGGTTCGTTCAGGTTGAGGGTTCGGGGCTCGATTTCAATTGGACGTCTTCGTCGGCGTGTCACCTGGCGCCGACAGGTAGAGCGCGTTGAACAGCAGCGGGAAGGTCGCGTGCGTCTGCGCGCGGTGCTGCGGCCGGAGGCCGAACAGCACCACCGTGCCCGGTTTCATGTCGATCGAGACGACCGCGGCGCGGCCGGCCATCAGCTCTTCGCCCTTGAGCCAGCCCGACGCGATCACGCCGGTGTTCGGGTAGCGAGCCACGACGCTCGAGCGCTGCGACTTGAAGCCCTCGGTCAGCTGGAAGAACGGGCTGTTGATGTAGAAGCCGTAGGTGTCGGCGGCGACGCCGTAGCCGATCGGGTGCTGGGTGTCGACCTCGAGCTTGAGGATCGCGCCAGGTGCGAAATGCTGATCGCGGGTCAGCCCCTTTTTCAGATTGCGCACCGGAATGGGCAGCTTCTCGATCGCCAGATCGCAGGCGTTGCCCAGCGTCACCAGTGTGCCGCCGTCGGCGACGAACTGCTTGAGCTGAGCGAGCCCGGCCTCGCCGATGCCGCCCCGGTACTCGGGGCGAATCTGCGGCGCGTCGTAGCCGTCGATGATGTCGCGCGGGTTCTGGTCGGCGATGATGATCGCGTCGAACTTCTGGCGCAGCCGCCCGGCGCGGATGTCGGCGTTGTGAATCGACGTCAGGTTGAACTCGTACTGCTCGAGCACCCAGCGCGTCCACCCCTCGTCCATGTTGCCGCCGGTCCAGGGCTGATACATCGCGACTCTTGGAGCATGAAAGGCGACGTTCGACGTTCGCGGTTCGGCGTTCGACGTTCTCGCCTCGCCCGAGGCCCTGACGTTCAGGCCGAAGTCCTTCGCGACGGCCTCGATCTTCGTGCGGGCGATGCCCGAGACGGCGACGTGCGAGGGGCCGTCAAAGCCGACGCGTGCTCCGTCCTTCAGCAGCCGGTTGATCGCGGTCGCCGAGTCGGCGCCCTTGTAGTCGAACGCGAAGCGGGTGCCGGTTCCGGTGACCTCGCCGGCCGGGGTCGGCGCACCCTCGACCCTGGTCAACTTCATCGCCGGGAGCGCGTGCTTCACGAACACGGTGTCGACGCCGAGCAGCATGCCGAGCGACCAGGCCGTCACGTCGTACGGCGGCTCCGGCGCCGACGTCGGGGAGCGGCGCACCTCGGGATAGGTCTGCTTCTCGAGCATGTCCTTGGCGTAGCGCGCGAACACCTGGGTCATCGGGATGACGAACGTGCCGGCGCCGTACTTCTTGCCGTCGGCGTCGAAGGCGGCGTCGGCGCGATAGATTTCGACGCCGCCCATGTTCAGCTTCTCGACCAGGTGCGCCGCCTCGCGTGTGTCGTGCTGGTTCTCGATCGGGACCAGGATCGCGGACGGGCTGCTCTTCTTGCCGTCCTCGATCGTCTGCCGGTTGACCTCGTAGATCTGCCGCATGATCGTCTCGCGCCGGTCCGCCGCGGTCTCGAGCAGCGCCATCGTCGCGATCAGTTCGTAGTCGACGATGTCGCGGAGGGTCCAGTGGCCGCCCAGCCACGGGCGCGGGTACTCGGTCCGCGGGGTGATATCGGTCGGCGCGGCAATCGGGCCGCTGTCGAAGCGCAGCTCGCCGCGGCCGCCGCCGGAGGCCGGCGCGGCGGGGCGGCCGGGCACGGCGCGGGTCTGATCCATCGGCGCCGCAACGCGGGCGCTGGCCACTTCGGTGAGCAGGCCGATCTGGTTGTGCCACCAGCCGCTCCACGCCATCGCGCCCTCCCAGAAGTTGGTGTACGTGGAGTTGTAGATGATGCCTTCCTTGCCCGCCGCCTCGAGCGCCGCGGCCTGCGACTGGCCCAGGATGCCGTTCCAGCGGTAGATCAGCGGGTGGACGTTGACGTTGATCGGATCGGTCGCCGGCATCACGAAGATGCGCGCGGCGCTGCTGCCCATCTGGTGCTCGTCGAGCCAGACCGAGGGAAACCAGTCGTGCCACAAGAGCGTGGCCGTGTGCCGGCTCTCCTTCTGCGTGAACATGTACATGTCGCGGTTGTTGTCGTGGCCGACGTACGGGTGATAGAGGTAGGGGATCGGGCTGCTGGCGTACTCGGTCCCGACGTTCCTGTTGAACCAGTCGGTCATCATGATCTGGCCGTCCGGGTTCAGGCTCGGCACCAGCACGAAGATCACGTTGTCGAGGATCTTCTTGACGTCGGGCGCGTCGCTCGTCGCCAGGCGGTGCACCAGCTCCACCGACATCTGCGACGCGCCGATCTCGGTCGCGTGGATGCTGCAGGTGACGAGCAGGACCAGTTTGCCCTGCCGGAAGATCTCGTCGCGCTCGGTGTCCGACGGCGCGCCGCCCTGGAAGTAGAGCTTCCGTTCCATCTGCCTGTAGCGGTCGAGGTTCTTCAGCGTCTCGGGCGAACTGATCTCGAGCGCGATGAACGGGTTGTTGTCGCTCGTCTTGCCCAGCTCGCGGAAGCGGACGCGCTCCGAACTGGCCGCGGCGAGCTTCATGTAGTCGACGATCCTGTCCCACCGGACCAGCTTGTTGTCGGCGCCGAGTGGGAAGCCGAGGAACTGTTCGGGCGTCTGCAGCGTGCCGGCCGCCGTGGCCGCGAGCGTCGAAACGAGGACCAGGACACCAATCAGAGGGCGACGGCTGAACATGAAGCCTCCACGGAGAGCCACTATAATATTCGGCGTCTATTCAATACAAAGGACACGAATGACACCAAGGTCACACGACGCTCCGTGTCCTTGGGTTGATACCACGTTGACGTATGACCAGAGTGTTGACGACAAGAACGCGGATGGACGCAGTGCAGGCGCCGATCGTGCCGGTCATCGGCGGCATCATTCGAGAGGTGCCGGGCACGATTTCACTGGGCCAGGGCGTCGTCCACTACGGACCGCCGCAGGCCGCGATCGACGCCGTTCGCGGCGCGCTCACCGACGCCTCGACGCATGAGTACCAGGACGGCGCCGGCCTGCCGGCGCTCGTCGAACGGCTGGCGGAGAAGCTGCGCGCGGAAAACGGCATCGACGCGGCGCGCGGTGTCCGCATCATGGTCACCGCGGGGGCGAACATGGCGTTCATGCACGCCGTGCTGGCGACCACCGCGCCGGGCGACGAGATCATCCTGAACGTGCCGTTCTACTTCAACCACGAGATGGCGATTCAGATGGCCGACTGCGCCGCGGTCCGCGTCGCCACCGACGATCGCTATCAGCCGCGGCTCGACGCGCTGCGCGCGGCGATCACGGATCGCACGCGCGCGATCGTCACGGTGACGCCGAACAACCCGAGCGGCGCGGTCTTCGGTGAAGACGCGCTCCGCGACATCAACGCGCTCTGCCGCGATCGCGGGATCTACCACATCACCGACGAGGTGTACGAGTACTTCACGTACGGCTCGGCGACGCACGTGTCGTCGGGATCGTTTCCCGGCGCCGAGGGGCACACGCTCGCGATGTACTCGCTCTCGAAGGCGTACGGGTTCGCCGGCTGGCGCATCGGCTACATGACGTACCCCGAGCATCTCGCCCCGGCGATGGCGAAAAGCCAGGACACGATTCTCGTCTGCCCGCCGGTCGCGTCGCAGATCGCCGCGCTCGCCGCGCTCGCCGTGGGGCGCGCCTACTGCGAGCCCCACGTCCGCGAGCTCGCCGCCATCCGCAACATCGTCGTGTCGCGGCTGTCGACGCTGGCGCCGCTGGCCAGCGTGGCCGCGGCCGACGGCGCGTTCTACTGCCTGCTCAAGGTGGACACGACCCGGGATCCGATGACCATCGCCGAGCGGCTGATTCGCGAGCACAAGGTCGCGGTGATTCCGGGTCCCGCGTTCGGCATGACGGACGGCTGCTACTTTCGCGTGGCCTACGGCGCGCTGCAGAAGGAGACGGTCGCCGAGGGCATCGGGCGCCTGGTCGGCGGCCTGCAACAGATCCTGGCGTAGCGGCGGGCGCATCCGATCGCCCGGGGTCGATCCGCAGGGCGGCCCTACGTCTTCCGCCCGCGGCCGCGGCCGCGCGGACGCTCGCTTGCCGGCGGTTGACCGCCGGAGGGCGGCATCGACGGCGCCTTCACGCTGTGTCCCTTATCGACGTACATCCGCTCGTCGGCTTCCTTGACCAGCGGCAGCAGGTCCTCGGTGTCCGGCGGCACCTCGGCCCACCCGACGCTCAAGCCGATCCCCGGCGGCAGCTCCACCGCTTCCGGCGCCGCGTCGAAGGACGCCTTCAGCACGGCCGCCTTGCGTGACGCTTCCTCGGCGCCGCACGTGATCAGCACCAGAAATTCGTCGCCGCCCCAGCGGAACACGTAGTCGGCCTCGCGGATGTAGCGCTTCAGGAAGCGCGCCACGTACTGGAGCACGCGGTCGCCCGCATCATGGCCCAGCGTGTCGTTGATCTGCTTGAAGCGATCGATGTCGATGAAGAGCAGCGACAGCGGCAGCTGGAACCGCTCGTGCCGCCGCAGCTCGCGATCCATGACCTGTTCGAGGAACCGGCGGTTGTGGCAGCCGGTCAGGGAATCGGTGATCGCCGCCTGCAGTAGCTCTTCCCGCGCCGCCTCGAGCCGCCGGTTCGTCGTCTGCAGCTCGTAGGTCATGTCCTCGAACACCAGCTGATGGATGCCGAGGGCGCCGAACGTGTAGAGCACGGCGTTGACGACGAGGATGTCGAACGCGAACTGGCCGGAGGCGGCCATGCGCGGCAGCACGACGGCCGTCGTCAGGTTGGAGACGGCGAGGCCGAGGAGGACGAAGGCGACAAGGCCGGCGCCGATCATCCGGCGTTCGATCAGCACCGCGGCGTACATGGCGCCCGCAAAGGCGAGCAGGATCGCGGAGATCAGGTAGCCGGGCGCCAGCACGCTCGCGGGGCCGAGCACCATCGGCGCGAGCAGGAACCAGGCGCCGACCAGGATGAGGATCCGCAGGCGGGCCGGCCGCACGAATCGCGTCTGCCGGTAGAGATCGGCGCTCCAGAAAAACAGCGTCGCCGTACAGATGCCGAGAAACTGCGAGAGGCCCACGGCGAAATGCGCCGCGGCGCCGGTGTCGTAGCCGCGTGCGATGAGCAGCATCGCCGGCGCGATCAGCAGCCATCCCGACGCCCACAACAGGATGAACGCCTTGCGCCGGTGCGCGTACTGGAGCAGCAGCAGTCCGGCGACGATCATCGCGCCGAACGCCGCACTGCGTCGCGGGCTGATCGGCACCGAGGGTGGCGTCGGTACGGCGCCGCTCACGCCCCGCGGCGCCTGCGGTGCCGACGGCCGCTGCAGCGGCGCGGGAGGCGCATTGCCCTGATCGGCGTGCGTTCCGCCGGACCAGGTCAGCAGGAGCACGGTCAACACGACGCGCGTCACCGCTTCACCATCACGACGAACTCGTCGGTGGGCAACCGGACGACCCCGGCCCAGTCCTGCCGCGAAAAAAATCCCAGAGCGGATTGCCGGCGAAGGCCGCGGGCCCGTGCACCGCGATGACGTCAACCCCGAGATCGCGCACCAGGCTGACGGCCGCGGGCGCCGGCAGCGTATTCAGCGTCCGCATCCGTTCCATGAACCCGAGGGGTTCGCCGCCGCTGAACCCGTTCAGGATGCGCGCCCAATGCCAGGTGGAGTCGGTCATGTACGTCGCTTCGTCGGTCGGGTACGCTTCGCGGAAATAGAAGATCGGCCGGTGCAGCACGACCAGAGGCTGCGATCGCGTCTTCTGGTATTGCGCGATGAACCGGTCCGGCGCGCTCGGACGGTACTCGTGCGACGCGCTGATGGGGAGGGAGACCGGAAACACTTCGACGAGAAACAGCGCACAGGCGCACGCGGTGGCCGCTGCCTGCCAGCGCGGACGCCACGTTCCGATGAGGCGCGCCAGCCCGAGCGAGGCCGCGAGATACCAGCTGACGAGCGCCTGGGCGACGAACGCGACCACGAAGAGCAGCGCCGTACGCGCCGCCGGACGCTGCCAGAAGCGCAACAGGCAGAGGACGGCTGCCGGGATCCACTGAAAGGACAGGATCTGGAGGTGCCCGATGTGGTGCACCCGGAAATAGAGAAAGCCCCAGAAGATCCCGCCCCACAGGGCGGCGGCGCGGGATCCGGTGACGAAGCCCGCGAGCGCGGCGCCGGAGACGCACGACAGGTAGTACGCGGCGACGATCAAGAGGTTGTATCCGACCCAGGGGTTGGACGTGAACCGGGTCGCCGTCGGTGATCGCGTGGCTGGTGGGATGGGACAGCGGGAAGAAGCGCGCGGCGAACAGGAGCGAGAGCCCGAGGTAGATCGCATGGACGAGCGACCGTCTATACATCCAGCTCTTCGGCTTCATCCGCCCGCTCCATGATGAAGCGGAAGCGGGCCGACGCGTCCTTGCCCATCAGCTCGTTGATGACGCGATCGGTGACGAGCTGATCGTTGACCTCCACGCGCAGCAGACGCCGGGTCCGCGGGTTCAGCGTGGTCTCCCAGAGCACCTTCGGCATCATCTCGCCGAGCCCCTTGAATCGCGTGATGTCCGGCGTGCTGCGCCCGTTCTTCCCCTGGCCGTGCTGCTTGAGGATCGCGTCTCGATGCGCGTCGTCGAGCGCCCAGAATGTGTCCTTGCCGATGTCGATGCGGTAGAGCGGCGGCTGCGCGAGAAACACGTTGCCGTTGGCGATCAGCTTCGGCAGGTGCCGGTAGATGAACGTGAGCAGCAGCGTCGCGATGTGGTTGCCGTCGGAATCGGCGTCGGCGAGGATGATGATCTTGCCGTAGCGCAGCTTGGTCAGGTCGAAGTTGTTGCCGAGGCCGCAGCCGATGGCGGTGACGAGATCCGCCAGCTCCTTGTTCTCGAGGACCTTCGCGAGCGACGCGCTCTCGGTGTTCAGCACCTTGCCGCGCAGCGGGAGGATCGCCTGTCGCGCGCGATCGCGTCCCTGCTTGGCCGACCCGCCGGCCGAATCCCCCTCGACGATGAAGATCTCGCTGTTCTCGCTGCTGGAGTTGGTGCAGTCGCTCAACTTGCCGGGGAGGTTGAGGCGCGTGGACGTCGCGCTCTTGCGCGAGACCTCCGCCTGCGCCGCGCGGCTCGCCTCGCGCGCGCGCGCCGCGAGCACGATGCGTCCGACGATCGCCTCGGCCACGCTGCTGTTGTGGTTCAGCCAGTGCTCGAGACCGGGGCGCACCAGACCGTCCACCGCGGAGACCAGCTCAGGGTTGTTCAGCCGATCTTTCGTCTGCCCCTGGAACTGCGGCTCCTGGATGAACACGCTGACGACGCCGGTGAGCCCTTCGCGGATGTCTTCGGCGGTGAGCGTCACGCCTTTCGGCGAGAGGTTGTGCGTCTCGATGAAGTTGCGGACGGCCTTGCCGATGCCGGCCCGCAAGCCGCTTTCGTGCGTGCCGCCCGAGCCGGTGGGGATGCCGTTGACGTACGAGCGGAGGTGCTCGTCGGTCGCCTCGGTCCACTGCAGCACGAGGTCCAGGCGCAGCCCGTCGTCTTTGGTGAGCGTGAAGGGCGTGTCGTGGACCGGTTTCGCGCCGCGCTCGGCGACGATCTTCGCCAGGTAGTCGACGATCCCTTCGCTGTGCTCGAAGACCAGCTTGTCTTTCGCGCCTTCGTCCTCGAAGGTGACCTTCAATCCCTTGTGCAGGTAGCTGGCGACCTCGAGCCGTTCCTTGATGATCGCGGCGTCGAACTCGATCTTCGGGAAGATGGCCGCGTCCGGGTGAAAGTACACCGTCGTGCCGCTGCCGCGCGCGGGGCCGATCTTCTTCAGCGGTCCGACCGGCTTGCCCTGCTTGAAGCGCATCTCCCATTGCGCGCCGTCGCGTTTGACGGTGGCGACCAGCTCTTTGGAGAGCGCGTTGACGACGCTGGCGCCGACCCCGTGCAGGCCGCCGGCGGTCTTGTAGCTGCCGTGCTCGAATTTGCCGCCCGCGTGCAGGACGGTGAAGATCACTTCGAGCGCGCTCTTCTTCGACGTCGGATGCCTGTCGACGGGGATTCCGCGGCCGTCGTCTTCGATCGTGATGGACGATCCATCGGCGTGGAGCGTGACCTTGATATTCGACGCGAAGCCGTTCATGGCCTCGTCGACGGCGTTGTCGAGCGTTTCCCAGACGAGATGGTGGAGGCCAGCTGAACCGACGCCTCCGATGTACATTCCGGGACGCTTGCGGACCGGATCGAGACCCTCGAGAACGGTGATGTCTTTGGCGGTGTAGTTGGCGGATGCCATGTATATAATGTGCGCCTTCTGAAGCCCTCGCTGCTGCGCCTGTTGTGCTCCACGATTGTAGCGGTATTTCAGCTTCATCCAGCCGCCGCAGCCGCTGTTTCCGAGGACGTGCCGGTCCCCGGGGGCACCGTCGCGCTCGCGCGGACGCTGGGGATCGATCCCGCGCCCGACCGCGGCCGGTTCGTTCACGAGATCGCACGACTTCTCTACAACGCCCCGGAAGGGCGCAAGCCGCCGGCCGACGCGTACCTGATCGCCGCGCGCCAGGCGGCGGCGCGGAACCGTCCGCTGCTGGACACCCGTCCGGGCGATCTGGTGCCGGTCCCGCTGACGGCGGACCTGTGGAGCTCGGCGATCTTTCATCGCGCGGTCCCGCCACGCGAACTGGTGACGGCGATCATCGTCGATCGCTCAGCCGCGCTGATGTGCCTCGGCCTCTCGTCGCTCGACGAGGGGACGCTGGCATTCTTCGGGGATCATCCGCTCCTGCTCGAGCGCATCTACGAGCGGTCGGCGCCGGCGTTCGCGGCCTTCTCCGCGAGCCTGCGCGTGGAGGGCAACCGCGTGGTGCCGCCCGCGGGAGACGCGGCGATCGCGTTGTGGGAAGGCGTTGCCCTCGAGAAGGTGACGCGGCCCGATCGCTTCATCCAGCAGCTGCTCGAGCTCAACGAGGGGCGCGCGGCGTATCTGTACAACGTCATCGGCGAGCTCGACCCGGGGCGCCGCGCGTTCGCGCTCGGCCTCTGGATCCCCAGCGCCGCCACGCGCGCGGAGCGCTTCAAGGCGCTGACGCTCGGCATCGGCGCCTACCGCGAATCGCACCTGCGCACGCTGCCGCTCGGCCGCGCCTCCTACGATCTGCAGATGACGCTGTCGCGGATCGAGGTCGGGCCTGACGGCGCGCCGTCGCCGCCGGGGGCGCGCGGTTTCTGGTCGCGGGTATTTGCCGGCAGCGAACTGCCCGACGATCCGGCGCGCCTGCTGCGCAACATCGACGAGGAGCCGATCGACGCGGCCTGGCTGGTGGACGCGATCGCATCGGTCGACGTGCGCGTCCGCGCCGAGCGTCTGGATCAGATCGCCTTCGGGCAGCGGCTGTTCGGCGCCTCGGCCGCGGCGGCGCGCGGCGACGTCCTGGTGGCCGTGCGCGGGCTGGGGCGCTACCGCATGCTGATGTGGACGTTCGAGCGCATCGGCATCCGCGCGCCGTCGCTGTACGCGCTGGCGGTGCGGCAGGCGGCCCGTCTCGGCGCGCTCGACGGGCGCCGCGGCTTCGAGGCGCAGGCGCAATTCCAGGGCGCGCTCGTCGTCCTCGCGAGAAGCGCGATGGTCACCACGCTCGACGCGGCCGCGGCGCAGACGCTGGTCGAGCAGCTCCTCGCGCTGCCGCTGACCGAGGAGGGCCGGTATGCCGGCGCCGTCGCGCGGTGGATGCGCGGCGGTCTCGCCGCTGCGATCAAGAAGGCGGACACCACCGAGCAGGCGGTGCTCGCGGCGATGTCCGGGCCGCCGTCCGGCGACGGTCCGATCGCCCGCGCCGTCACGTGGGAGGGTCAGCCGTACCGGCTGGATCTCGGCGCCGCGGAGCGCCAGCGTCTCCGCATCGTGCGAGAGAAACAGGAGGGCGCGCCGCTCGACGCCGCGCTCGATCTGGCTGCGGCCGCCCGCGCGCTGGCCGGCGAAAAGCCTGCCCTCGGCGACGTCGAGGCCGTTCTGACGACGTTGGCGTCGGTCGCCGGCGAGCTGCCGCGCCGCATCGGGCGGGACAACCAGGACCCCGCGCCGCCCGGTGTGCCGCTCGCGCCGAACGCCCGCGAGGCGCTGCGCAAAGTGACCGAGGAGCTGGCCAGGGACGTCCGCAACAAGGACCTGAAGCACGTGGCGCGGGCGGTCGAGCCGCTCATCGAACTGTCCGACACGGTGCTCGCCGACGTGCTGCTCTCGATCGCCTATGCCGCGGACGTCGGGGATCCCGAGGGCACCGTGCTGCTCGCCGACGACGTGTCGCGGCGACACGACTTCGGCTTCAACGCGCGGGACACGGAGACGCGGCTGCGGCTCACGTGGGCCGTGCCGCGCGCCGAGGTGGCGCCGGGGGCGCCGTGGCACGTCACCGGGTCGCTGCTCGGACTCGACATCGGCCTCGCGCCGCTGGCGCTGCGGCGCGTCAACTTCGAGCGCGTCCTCGAGGCGCCGAAGCTGACCTCCAACGAGCGCGACACGTTCGCGCAGAGCGTGTCGCTCCTGAACCCGTTCGCCCTGCGCGACCGCGACCGTGACGCGATCGCCGACGCGATCGCGCGCGGCCAGCGCCGGATCGGCGCGCTGCGCAACAGCGGACAGGCCGCCGCCCGTACAACGGCGGCGTCGGCCTTCGACGCCGTCGCCGACGAGCTCTCCATCGAGGGATGGCGGCGCCGCGCGGTGCAGTGGATGCTCGTGCACGAGGCGGACCGCGTGCCGGCGATGTTTTCGCTCACCGAGCTGCTGGCGCTGGGCGGCGGGCGCGCCGCCGATCTGCACGCGTGGGGCATGTCGATGCTGACCGTCCAGGGCTGCGTCTGTTCCCGCTTGACGCCGCCCGGCAGGTGGCCGACATTGTTGGGGCGGCCGCCGCTCGGGCTGACCGCGACGGCCGTGGCGGACGTTCACCTGCACGTGGCCATCATGCTGAAAGAGATGCGTCTGCCCGCCGCCGTCGCGAAGGTGGTGCTCTCGGGCGCGGTGCAGGACTTCGTCGACGAAGCCAGGCCGACCGACGACGCCGACTGGCTGACGCTCGTGCGCGCCGCGCGCGCCGCGACGCGCGATCGCATCGAAGACTACATTGCCGCCGCGACCGCGGCAGGCCCCCTGGTCCCCGACACCGGCCGCCGCGTGCCGGATCGGCCATGACCATCATGCGGCCGGCTCCGTCGCTCGTGCTCGCCGCCTGGGCCGGCCTCACGATCGCCGTCTGGGCGCAGGCGCCGGCCGGGGCGACGCAGATGACGATCCTCTCGCCAGGCGAAGACGCCTACGTCACCGGATCGACGCTGCTGCGCGCCGGCATCACCCCTTCCGACACGGTGACCGGTGTCACCTTCTTCGTCGACGGCCGACAGGTGTGCGCGCTCACGGCGCCGCCGTTCGAATGCGAGTGGGACGCCGGCGCCGCGATCGCCGCGCATCAGGTTCGCGCGGTCGCCACGGTCGCAGGCGGCACCCGCATCGTGCAGACGGTGCGCACCAAGTCGGTCGGCTACGCCGAACGGGTGGACGTCGACGTCGTGCAGGTCACGGTCACCGTCGCCGACGGCCACGGCAAGTTCGTCCGCAACGTGCCGCAGACGGCGTTCCGCGTGTTCGAAGACGGCCGGCCGCAGGCCATCACCCATTTCGCGTCGGAGGACGTGCCGCTCGAGCTCCTCGCCGCCATCGACATTTCCGGCAGCATGGCGCCGGCGATGCCGAAGCTGAAAAAGGCGGTGAAGGAGTTTCTCAGTGACGTGCCGGCGCGCGATCAGGTCACACTGCTCGGCTTCAACGACAGCATCTTCACGCTGACGCGCAAGGCGATCGATTCCGCCGAGCGCATCAAGGCGGTGGATCGTCTCGCGCCGTGGGGCTCGACGGCGCTCTACGACGTGCTGTTGCGCGGCGTCGAGATGTTGGGCCGCCAGGCCGGCCGCAAGGCGCTGGTCGTCTTCTCCGACGGCGAGGACCAGGGCAGCCACGCGACGATCAACGACGTCGAGCGCCGCCTGCAATCGAGCGACGTCACGCTCTACATGATCGCGCAGGGCCGCGGCGTGACGCTGGAGCCGCTCAAGAAGATCATGGAGCGGCTCGCGGTGCCGACCGGCGGCCGCGCAATCTTCACCGACAGCATCGACGAGCTCCACGCGGCCTTCGCGGATCTGCTCGACGAGTTGTCGAATCAGTACCTGCTCGGCTATCAGTCCACCAATTCCAAGCGCGACGATGCGTGGCGGAAGATCAAGGTGGACGTCGACGGCCACCACGACGTGCGGGCGCGGCAGGGCTATCGCGCACTGGCGGGGAAATGACGACGAGAAGCAACCGCGGAGATCGCAGAGAGCGCCGAGAAAACACGATGCGCGTCTTTCTCTGCGTGCTCTGCGTGCTCTGCGGTTGCTTTCTGGATGCACGGCAGCAGCCGCCGCCCGCGCCGAAACCCAGTTTCCAGTCGTCGGTGGAGGTGACCTCGCTCGACGTCACCGTCGTGGACGACAAGGGCCACCCGATTCCCAGCCTGACGCCCGCCGACTTCGCGGTGAAAATCGACGGCAACGCGCGCCGCGTGGTCACCGCCGAATGGGTGCCGCTGCTCGCAGCCGCGGGCGCCGCCGCGCCGGCGCCGCCCGACGGCTACAGCACCAACGAGAACGCGACCGGCGGACGCCTGATCGTGATCGCGGTCGACCAGCCCAACATCCGCTTCGGGGGCTCGATCGCGATCGCCAAGGCCGCCAACGCGTTCATCGACAAGCTGACGCCTTCGGACCGCGTGGCGGTGGCCGGCATCGGTTTCGGTGCGCCGGCGACCGCCTTCACGTCGGATCGCGCGCGCGTCAAGCAGGCCATCTCGCGGATGGTCGGACAACGGGCGCCGGAGTTCAGGACCCTGCACGCCATCGCGCTCGTGGAGGCGGTCGCGATCGAGCGTGGCGACGCCGGGACGCTGGAACAGGTGCTGTCGCGTGAGTGCGCCGGTCTGCGGCCGCAGGAGGCCGATGTCTGCCGGACGGACATCGAGAACGAGGCGCGCGAGAAGGCGCGCAATGCCAATCAGCAGGGGGACGAAACGGTGCAGGCGCTCACGGCGCTCTTTGCCGGCCTGCGCGCGATCGACGCGCCGAAGACGCTGATCTTCATCAGCGAAGGGTTCATCGAGAACGACAACACCGCGCGGATCATCGACCTGGGCGCGATGGCGGCGTCGGCGCGGACGAGCGTGTACGCGCTGAAACTCGACACGGCGCTGTTCGACATGGCGAGCGCCCGCGCGCCGGTCAACCCGTTCGCCGACCGCCAGGCCCAGAGCGCGGGTCTCGAGCTGCTCGCCGGGGCGTCGCGCGGCGCGCTGTTCACCGTCACCGGAACGGGTGAAGCGCTCTTCGACCGCATCGCGTCGGAGCTGTCCGGCTATTACCTGATCGGCGTCGAATCGGACAGCCGTGACAAGGACGGCAAGCCGCACCCGATCCGCATCGACGTACCCCGCCGCGGCGCCGTCGTGCGATCGCGGCGCCAGCTGGTGAACGCGGCGAGCGATCGGCCGGCGCCCCGATCGGCCCGGGCGGCCGCCGCCGCCGCGCTCGGCTCACCGCTCCTCGTCACGGCCCTCCCGGTGCGGCTCGCCTCGTTCGCGCTGCAGGGGCCCGAGCGCGACAAGGTGCAGCTCCTCATCCACGCGGACATCGGCACAGACTACCCGGCATCGAAGGTGGTGTCGATCGGCTACGTGATCACGAATGCCGCCGGAAAAGTCGTGGACAACAGGACGGCCGACACGCGGCTGCTGCCGGTCATGAGCGGCGTGCCGTCGGCGCTGCAATACACGACGGGCGCGAGCCTGGCGCCGGGCGACTACACGATGAAGCTCGCCGCGGCGGAAGGCGCCCGCGCGGGCAGCGTCGAGCACGTGATTCACGCCGCGCTGCCGGCCGCGGGCGGCCTCGCCCTGAGCGAGCTGATGGTCGGCGGACCGCTCGAAGCCGGGGAGCTGCTGACGCCGACGATCGGCTACCAGATCAGCTTCGGCGCGGTGCACGGGTACCTGGAAGCCTACGGTCCGACACCCGAGGGACTGACGATGGAGTTCGAGGTCGCGACGGCGCCGGACGCGCCGGCGCTGCTGAACGACGACGTGCCAATCCATCCGGTCACCGGGACGCGCGCCATCTTCACGAGGGTGATGCCGACGCACGCGCTGCCGCCCGGTCCCTACGTCCTGCGCGCGATTCTCTCTGCCGGCGGCACGTCGGTCAAAACGCTCACGCGAGGCTTCGAGATCGCGCCGCCGAAGGTCCTGCTGACATCGGCCGAAGGGCTCGGCAGCGTGTCGGTGGACGCGGAGCTGTTTCTGCCGATCGACGACAACACGATGACGCCGCCGTTTCAGCGCGATCTCGCGGTGGACGAAGCGACGCTCGCGCCGTTCCGCGAACGTGTGGCGCCGGACGTGAAGGGCGCGTTCGATCAGGGCGTGGTCTTCCTCGCGGCGGGCGACGTGACCCACGCCGAGCTCAGCTTCAAGAAAGCCATCGAGCCGGACGCCGACAGCACCGCGCCGCTCGCGTTTCTCGCCGCGTCCTTCGCCGCCGCCGGGAAGGACCACGAGGCGGCGAGCGCGTGGCAGACGGCGCTGGTCGACGGCACGGACCTCCCGCAGATCTACGCGTGGCTCGGCGACGCGCTCCTCCGCACGCACGACTTCGGCGCCGCCCGCGCGATTCTCGAAGAGGCCTCAGGCAAGTGGCCGGCCGACACGCGGTTCACGAAGCCGCTGGCGATGTTGTACGGGACGTTCGGAAGGGGAAGGGAAGCCGTGCGCACGCTCGAGCGCTACCTGGACGACCGGCAGGACGATCGCGACGCGTACTTCTACGCGGTCCAGTGGATCTACACCGTCCACGCCGGCGGCGCGGTGGTCCACAACCGCGCCGAAGATCTCCGGCGCGCCCACGAGTACGCCGACGCGTACTCGAGCGCACGAGGGCCCCAGGCGGCCCTCGTCAAGCAGTGGGTGGATTACCTGGACACCGAGCGGTAATAAGAAGGAACCGCATTGTCTGCGGTTCCGTCCGCGTGTTACCGGTTGCCGGCGTCGTCGCCGTGCGGCGCTTTCTTGCCGCGAGGCGCCGGCTTCCTGGCCGCCGGCTTCTTCGCTGCGGCTTTCTTCGAGGCTGCGACGTGGGCGGGACGCGGCGCGCGGGCGCGCGGCTTCCGCGGCTTCGCGCGGCCGAGCAGTTCCGCGGTCGTGTCGATCGGCATCGGCTCGTCGCTCTCCGGTTCGGTTTCCGCGGGCTTGCCCGCGTCGATCGCGCCGGCGTGCGGTGCGTCGATCGGCTGGTTCTCGTACTCTTCGACGTCCGGCTGCGGCAGGTTCGGCCGGCTGACCGGCGACGCGCCGCCTTGTGGCGCCGAGCCCTGGAGCAACGAGCCCTGGAACACACGAAGGCCGCCGCGGCGATCGCGCTCGACGCGGACGAACCCTTCGCGCTGGCATCCCTTGAGCAGATCCATCAGCCCGCCGAACCCGTAGCGGCGCTCGTCGAATCCGCCTTCGCTCTGGCGCAGGATCTGTTTGACGTTGCGCAGGTACATCGGCCAGCGCGCGCCCGTGGCGGCGCCGAGGATGCGTCCGGCTTTCTGCACGCCTTCCGCCTGATCGCCGAGCGGCGGGCCGGCCGGTTCCTGCACGTGCGATCCCTGCTGCGCGCCGCCTCCGGCCGCGGGGGAGCCGCCTGGCGTCCCGTACGATCCACCGTGCGCGGCCCCGTTGGCGCCCGCAGGCTCGCCGAGCGCGACGGACTGCGCCGACGCGACGCCCTCTTCGCCGTCTGCGGCCCGCGGCTCTTCGACGAAGCCCTCGTTGAGCTCCACCACCACGCTGCGGCCGGACGTCTTGAGGTGCACGTAGCCCGACGTCGCCAGCTTTTCCACGAAATCGAGGAACGACGAGGCGCCGTAGTTGCGCTCCGAGAAGGTGGAGTCCAACTGCAGCAGCGTGCTCTTCAGCAGGCCGGTCTGCGGCGTGACTTCGCGGTCGGCGAGGATCTTCAGTGCGCGGCGCACCACCGGGAGCGCCTGGGCGATCGGCGCGCTCGCGGCCGCCGCGGGCATCGGCCGTCCCTGCTTGGCGGCGGCCTTTCGCACGCCGGCCAGGTTCTCATACGCGATGAACTCGTGGCAGTTGCGCTGGAGGATCATGCTCGTGAACGCCCGCCCGCCGACGACGAACACTTTCTTGTCGTACTGCTTGAGCTTTTCGACGAGCGAGAGGAAGTCGCTGTCGCCGCCGACGATGACGTAGGCGTTGATGTGCGAGTGCGTGAACGCCATCTCGAGCGCGTCGAGGGCGAGGTTGATGTCGGCGCCGTTCTTGTCGCCGCCCGGCGTCATGTTGCGCTGGACGAGGCGAATCGCGTGCTGGGTCAGCGAACGGCTGTATTCGCCCGAGCGCGTCCAATCGGCGTAGGCGATCTTGGTGACCACCTCGCCGCGTTCCTTGATCGCGTCTAGGACGAGGCCGACGTCGAACTGCTGGCCGAGGGTGGTCTTGACGCCGATTTCGATGTTGTCGAAGTCGATAAAAACGGCGATGTTCAGACGATCTTGATGAGGCAAAAATGGTTCCTAGCGTTGAGTGTCGATGTGATGTCCGCGTCGAACAACAGCGGCTGGGGATTCCAGCCAGAAAAGCAGTGTTCGCGCCGGCTAACCTCTTGGCGAGGTTGCAGCGTCATTCTACTTCATACGCCGAACGCGTGCCGATTCTTTAGTTCGGCGCCAGCGGAGGCGGCGCCTCGGGCGCCGGCCGGATGATCCGGGTGAACTGGCCGCGCTGGAGCAGCTCGCGCCCCTTGCCGCCCCGGCCGGTGACCTCGTACTTGCCGGTGCTGATGGTCTGCTCCGCGCCGCGCGACGTCTCGACCGTGAGCAGATCGCGATCGCCGGTCGACGCGATGGCGCCGAGCAGCCGGTCCTCCTCGTTCAGCTTGATCAGCAGGACCCCCTTGCCGGGACCCGAGAGGAAGTTCACTTCGTCGGCCCTGCACAGGATGCCGCGCGCCTCCGCGCTGGCGGCGATCAGGATTTCGCCGCCGGTGAGCCTCGCCACGCACACGATCTCCGCGCCATCCGACGGTCGCGCGTAACGCCGGCCGGCCCGCGTGCTCGGCTCGACCAGGCCGTCCAGGTTGAAGCGGAGCGCATAGCCGTCGCTCGAGACGGCGACGGCGTGCACCGGGGCGGGGTGGCCTTCCTTCTTCGCCGAGATGCTCCCCGCCACGCGTGGGTCGAGACTCATGGCGGCGATGATCTTCTCGCCATCCTTCAGCTTGAACTGTTTCTGAATCGGCTCGCCGTAGCCGGTGGACGCCGGCACGTCGATGATCTTGCTCGTGTACGCGGCGCCGAAGTTCGAGAAGAACACGCAGCTCGCGCGCGTGCTGCCGGCACACACCGCCATCACCTCGTCCCCCTCGCGCAGCCTCGTCGTCGACAGATCCTTCACTTCCTTCTGCCGCTTCACCCAGCCGTCGCGCGACACGATGACGACGTTGTCCTCGTCGACGATGAAGTCCTCGGCGGAGTACTCGGGCTCGGCGCTGTCGCTCGCGATCGTGGTGCGCCGCTTGTCGCCGTAGGTGCGGCTGATCGTCTCGAGCTCGGAGCGGACGAGCGCCCAGCGGCTCTCTTCGTTCTTGAGCAGCGTGTGGATCTGGCGCGCGCGCGACCGCTTCTCCTCCAGCTCCTTGCGGACGACCAGGATTTCGAGGCGCGCCAGGCGGTAGATCTTGAGCTCGAGGATCGCGTCGGCCTGCTCGGCATCGAGCTTGAACCGCGCCATGATCTTCTCCGCCGAGTCGGCCTTGCCGTCCGACTTGCGGATGATCCGGATGATCTCGTCGAGCGCGTCGAAGACGGTCTCGAAGCCCTCGAGGATGTGGATCCGCTTCTTCAGCGACGCCAGCTCGTGCTCGAGCCGCCTTGTGACCACCTCGAGGCGGAAGTGGAGGAAGTGCCAGAGGATCTGCTTGAGATCGAGCCGTTCCGGTCGCCCGAGCTCCGGGTTCTCCGTCGGGATCAGGCAGGTGAGATTGACGGCGAAGTTGAGCTGCAGCGACGTGTGCTTGAAGAGATACGCCATGATCATCTTTTCGTCGGCGTCCTTCTTCATCTCGACGGCGATGCGCACGTCCTCGGTGGACAGGTCCTTCACGTCGAGCAGCTGCGGCAGCTTGCGCGCGATGACGACGTTCGCGATCTGCTCGACCAGCTGCGACTTGTTCACCGTGTACGGCACGCTGTCGATGTAAATCGTCTTGGTCGAGCGCGTCTCCGGCCCGATGTCCCACGTGCCGCGCAGCCGGATCGACCCCGAACCCGTCTTGTAGATCTCCTTGATCTCCTCTTGTGAATTGAGGATTTGTCCGCCGGTCGGAAAGTCCGGTCCCTTGACCCAGCGACAGAGTTGCGCGGTGCTGAGCTCGTCGTTCTCGAGCAGCTTGACCAGCGCCGTGCACACTTCGGCGAGATTGTGCGGCGGGATGTTGGTGGCCATGCCGACCGCGATGCCGGTGGCGCCGTTGACCAGCAGGTTCGGCACCCGCGCCGGCAGCACCACCGGCTCGGTCTTGGTCCCGTCGTAGTTGGGCCTGAAGTGCACCGTCGACTGCTCGATCTCGGCGAGCATCTCGTCGCTGATGCGCGTGAGGCGGCACTCGGTGTAGCGCATCGCCGCGGCGCTGTCGCCATCCAGCGACCCGAAGTTGCCGGAGCCGTCCACCAGCGGATACCGCAGCGAGAAGGACTGCGCCATGCGGACGAGCGTTTCGTACAACGCCGAATCGCCGTGCGGGTGGTAGCTGCCCATCACGTCGCCGACCACCTTCGCGCACTTGCGGTGCTTGGCGTCGGCGGTGAGGTTCTGCTCCCACATGGTGTAGAGGATGCGGCGCTGCACCGGCTTCAGGCCGTCGCGCACGTCGGGCAGCGCGCGCGCCGTGATCACCGACAGCGCGTAGTTCAGATACCGCGATTGCGCCGCTTCGTGGAGCGCGACGTTTGTGGTGGTTCCCGGCCCGCCGCCGTGAGGCGGGGGCGGAGCGCCGCCGCTGCCGCTCGCCGGCTCGAGGTTGTCGAAAAGGTCAGGTGAATTGCGTTTCGCCATGATGAGCAGTGGGAAGAGCCGACCGGTAGCGTACCGCGAATCTGGCCTGAACTCGCGTTGACATCTGATGCGTGATGCGTGATGATCGGTTCGTGAGAACCACTCTGGACATAGACGACGATGTCCTGCAGGCGGTCAAAGAGCTTGGCCTCTTGAGAAAGAAGACGGCGGGACAGGTTTTGTCGGAGTTGGTGCGCCAGGCACTCTGCCCGCCCCGGCCCTACGACGTTCGCAACGGTGTCCCGGTTATCCATCGCTCGCCGGGAACGCCGCTGATCACCAACGCCGACGTCAGGCGCCTCCAAGAAGACGAGGATGAGGGGTGATCGCCCTCCTCGACGTCAGCGTCCTGGTCGCACTCTTCGACGCCGGCCATATGGCGCATGAGCCAACTCATGACTGGTTCACGGACAATCGTGCGCTCGGATGGGCGAGTTGTCCGATCACCGAAAACGGCCTCATACGCGTCCTCGGAACTCCAGCCTATCCCGCCGGTTTGACGCCAGTCCCCGAGATAACGGCGAGGCTCGACGCCTTGTGCGCTGCGACTGATCACCAGTTCTGGCCGGACGACGTCTCGCTCCGTAATCACGCGCGCTTCAACGTCAGCGCCGTGCGTGGATACCGGCAGTTGACCGACGTCTATCTTCTCGGTCTGGCGGTACAGCGGGGCGGACGGTTCGTGACCCTCGATCAGCGCGTGCCGCTCGCTGCCGTCCGCGGCGCCACGCGCGCATCGCTGGAAGTCATCGGCGCCGCCGAGTAGAGTTCTCCTCATGAAAACCGCACTCGTGGTCCTGCTCCTGGCCGTGCCATGCGCGCTCGCGGCGCAAGCGCCGGTGAACCCGCTCGAAGCCAGTCTCGCGAAGGCGAAGGCCGACTACGATCGCGATCCGTCGAACGCCGACCACGCGATCTGGCTCGGACGCCGCCTCGCCTACGTCGGCCGCTTTCCCGAGGCGATCGATGCCTTCACGCAGGGCATTGCCAGACATCCCGACGATGCCCGGCTCTACCGGCATCGCGGGCATCGCTACATCACCACGCGCCGTTTCGATCTCGCCATCGCCGATCTGACGAAAGCCTCGCGGCTGATTGCCGGGAAGCTTGACGAGGTCGAACCTGACGGCGCGCCGAACAAGGCCGGCATCCCGCGCAGCACGCTGCAGTCGAACATCTGGTATCACCTCGGGCTCGCGCAGTACCTGACCGGCGATTTCACCAGCGCGCTCGCCAGCTATCGCGAAGGCATGAACGTCTCGCGCGTCAACGACGACATGCTGGTGGCGACCAGCGACTGGCTCTACATGACGCTGCGACGGCTGAAGCGCGACGTGGAGGCGCGCCAGGTGCTGGAGCCTATCCGCGAGCAGATGGACGTGATGGAGAACGGCGCCTACCACGCGCGGCTGCTCATGTACAAAGGGCAGCGCACGCCGGAATCGGTGCTCAACCTCAACACCGCCGACGACATCCAGATCGCGACACAGGGCTACGGCGTCGGCAACTGGTACCTGGTCAACGGCGAGCGCGACAAGGCGAAGGCGATGTTCGACCGCGTTTTCGCTGGCAAGGCGACGACGGCGTTCGGGTTCATCGCGGCGGAAGCGGACGTGAAGCGTGGCTTCTGAGGCGATCGCCGCATCGGTCCTGCACGCGATCGGCCACACGCCGGTGGTCCGGCTTCGACGTCTCGTCGCGGCCGACAGCGCAGACGTCCTCGTCAAGCTCGAGTACTACAACCCCACAGGCTCGTACAAGGATCGCATGGCGCTGGCGATGATCGAAGGCGCCGAAGCCAGCGGCGCCCTTCGCCCGGGCATGCGCGTCGTCGAGTTCACCGGCGGGAGCACGGGGTCGTCGCTTGCGCTCGTGTGCGCAGTCAAGGGGTACCGGTTCGCGCCGGTGGCGTCCGACGCGTTCTCGAAAGAGAAGCTCGACACGATGCGCGCGTTCGGCGCCGATCTCCGCGTGGTCGCCAGCGAGGGCGGACGGATTACACCGGGATTGTTCGACCAGATGCGCACCGAGGTCAAGCGGATGCTGGCCGAGGGCAACACGTTCTGGACCGATCAGTTCAACAACCAGGATGCGATCACCGGTTACATGGGCATCGGCCGCGAGCTGGTCGAGCAGACCGGCGGCCGGATCGACGTGTTCTGCGGCGCCGTCGGCACCGCGGGCATGCTGAGCGGCGTGTCGAAGGCGCTGAAGGCCGGCGGCTGTCACGCGCGGATCGTCGCGCTCGAGCCGGTGTCGGCGCCGATGCTGACCACGGGGCACGGCGGGCCGCACCGGGTCGAGGGGATCGCGCCCGGCTTCGTGCCGCCGCACCTGACGCCTGGCGTGTACGACGAAGCCCGCGCGGTGGACGAGAGCGAGGCGCGCGCGATGGCACGGCGCCTCGCGAGGGAAGAAGGCGTGTTCGCCGGCACCTCCACGGCGCTGAACGTCGTCGCCGCGCTGCAGCTCGCGCGAGAGCTCGGCCCGGGCAAAGTCGTGGCGACCGTCGCCGTCGACTCCGGCCTTAAGTACCTCGCCGGGGATCTCTACACCGCGTAGACGACGAGGACGTCCGCGGACGTTCTGGGGCGCGACCTCCAGCACCTCGTTGATGCGCGCCGCCGACGCCGAGGCGCGCGGCGCGGTGGCTGCCGAACCAGATGATCGCGATGCTGGTGAGGTTGAGCATCACGATCAGCGCCGGCATCACGGCGATCAGCACCCAGGCGGGCTGGGTGTCCTGCGACAGCCCAGGATGATGCCGCCGATCGCCATCATCGGCGCGGCGATGGATCGAGAAATGCTCGACGCGCGCGAAGATCGCGCCGCGCAGCATCCGGCCGAAGCCGGTCGCGACAGAGGCCCGATAGGGCTTCACGAGTCGAAATAGTTTGAGCATGGCGGGGAGGGGGAATGTAGCAAAACGCTATCATGTGCTCCCATGGCAATCGCGATTACCGTCAACGGCAGGGAACGTTCACTCGACGTCGAGCCGGAGATGCCCCTCCTCTGGGCGCTTCGCGAAACCCTCGGCCTGACCGGCACCAAGTACGGCTGCGGCATTTCCGCCTGCGGCGCCTGCACCGTCCTGATGGACGGCCGGGCGGTGCGCTCGTGCACGCTGCCGGTCTCCGCCGCGAGCGGCAGGACCGTGACGACGATCGAGGGGCTGGCACAGGATGGCGCGCTGCACCCGGTGCAGCGCGCCTGGGTCGCCCATCAGGTGCCGCAGTGCGGCTACTGCCAGTCGGGCATGATCATGGCGGTCGCCGGGCTCCTGGCGCAGATTGCCAGGCCGACCGACGACGAAATCGACGCGGGCCTCACGAACGTCTGCCGGTGCGGCACGTTCGCGCGCGTCCGCGCCGCCATCCACGACGTGGCCGACGGCACGGGAGCGGCGTCATGAAGAAGTGGACCAGGCGCACGTTCATCGGCGCAGGCACCGTCGCCGGCGGCGGCTTCCTGCTTGGCGTCGCCGGCTTCACGTTCGCGCCCAGCCGCCACTCGCTCGTCTCCGCCGACGCGGCGGAGAAGGGCCAGCTCACTACTTGGATCACCATCGCCCCGGACAACGTCGTCACCATCCTGATCCCGCATTGCGAGATGGGACAGGGCACGCCGACGGCGCTCGCGATGATGGCGGCCGAGGAGCTGGAGGCCGACTGGTCGCTGGTTCGCGTGAAAGAAGCGCCGGCGCTGGACGCCTACGCCAACGGCTACATCGTTCGCGCGGCGGGCGGCCACTACGTGCCGGCAATCCTCGGGCGCGGCGTCGACTACGGCGCCTACAAGATCGTCGAGTGGTACGGCCTGATGGTGACGGGCGGCTCGACCGCGGTGCGCGGCACGGGCGAGTACGGCATGCGCGTCGCCGGCGCCGCCGCCAGGGACATGCTGCTGGCCGCGGCCGCGCAGCAGTGGGGTGTGAACGCCTCCGAGTGCGCGGCGAAGAGCTCGCGCGTCGTGCACGCCGCGTCCGGGCGCAGCGCCGCGTTCGGCGAGCTGGCGCGGTCGGCGGCGACGCAACAGGTCCCGACCAGCCCCGCGCTCAAAGGCGCTGACCGTTTCACCATCCGCCGCACCTCGCCGGGGCGTCTCGATATTCCGTCCAAGGTGGACGGCAGCGCGATCTACGCCATCGACTTCACCACGCCGGGCATGCTCTACGCCGCGATCGAGCTGGCGCCGGTCTTCGGCGGCAGGTTGGTGTCGGTTGACCCGGCGGCCGCGGAGGCGATGCCGGGCGTGAAGAGAGTCGTGAAGCTGGACGAGGCCGTGGCGGTGGTCGCCGACAGCTTCTGGCGCGCGCGCCGCGCGCTCGCGGCGTTGAAGCCGGTGTTCAGCGACGCCGGACACGGCGGCGTGTCCACCGCGTCGATCTTCGCGGCGTTCGACACGGCGCTCGGCGCTCCGCCCGAGGTGCCGAAGAACGCCGCCAGGGTGGTGACGGCCGAGTACCGCGCGCCGTTCCTCGCCCACGCGACGATGTCGCCGATGGTGTGCACGGCGAAGGTCGAGGGGGACCGGGCCGAGGTGTGGACCGGCGTGCAGGATCCGCTGAACGCGCGCTCGGTCGCCGCCAAGGCGCTCGGCATCCCCGCCGCGAACGTCCACGTCACGAATTTTCTGCTCGGCGGCGGCTTCGGGCGCGGGCTGCCGTTCAACTTCGACTACGTGGACCTGGGTGTGCGCGTGGCCAAGGCGATGTCGCCGGCGCCGGTGAAGACGATCTGGACCCGCGAGAACGACATCCAGCACGACTACTACCGCGGCGCGGCGCTGTCCCGTCATGCCGGCGCACTGGACGCGAACGGCACGCCGCTCGCCGCGCACTCGAACTACACGGGCGGCGGCAACAGCGAGGCGGTCTTCATGCCCTACGCGATCGCGGCGAAGACCGCCAAAGAGAAGAAGGCGCCGCACCCGATCAGGCTCGGACAATGGCGCTCGGTGCTCAATTCGCAGCACGGGTTCTTCAAGGAATCGTTCATCGACGAGATGGCGCGCGCCGCCGGCAAGGATCCGTTCGAATTCCGGCGCGGGCTGCTCGGCGATCAGCCGCGCTTCAAGGCGGCGCTCGAGAAGGCGGCGGCGATGTCCGGCTGGGGCACGGCGCTGCCGCCGGGTGAAGGGCGCGGCATCGCCATCTGCGAAAGCTTCGGCACCATCGTCGCCGAAGTCGCGCATGTGGCGGTCTCGCCGGAGGGACGGCTCAAGGTACGGCACGTCTACGCCGCCGTGGATTGCGGCGACGTGATCAACCTGGATAGCGCCACGGCGCAGGTGGAAGGCGGCATCATCTTCGCGTTGTCGGCCGCGCTGCTCAGCGAGATCACCATCAAGGAAGGGCGCGTTGTCGAGAAGAACTTCCGCGACTACCCGATGATTCACATCGCCGACGCGCCGGCGATCACCACCGCGTTCATCCGGTCCGACGCCCCGCTCGGCGGTCTCGGCGAACCGGGCGTGCCGCCGCTGGCCCCGGCGCTGGTCAACGCGATCCACGCCGCCACCGGCATCCGCGTGCGCGAGCTGCCGATCAAGAACGTGCCGCTGAAACGGGCCCAGCCCTCACGATCATGATGCGGCGGATGATTCCCGGACGTCGGGCCTGACCCACGCGGCCTGCCCGTCCTACTTGATGAATAGCATTTCGCGATAGGTGGCCAGCGGCCACGATTCGTGCGGCACCATCACCTCGAGCTGATCGCCCGTTTCACGCAGCGCCGCCATTGCCGGCACGACGACGTCGCGGAAGTGCTTGGCGTGTTTTTCCGCGGACGCGCCCTCGTGTTCGAGCGTCTTCGCGAGCTTGTCGGTGCGCCGCTTGAACTCGTCGACCAGCTTGGTCAGCACGTCGAGCGTTTTCTTCCCCTCGACCGACGTGCCGCCGGCCGCTTTCACCGCCGACACGCTCTGGGCGACGTTCTTCTGGTACTCGAACGCCGCGGGGAGGATGTAGCGGTTCGCCATCAGCACCATCAGCTGGCCTTCGACGTTCACGGTCTTGTTGTAGGTTTCGACCATGATCTCGTAGCGCGCGTGCAGCTCGCGCTCCTTGAGAATCTTGTACGTCTCGAACAGTGTGATGGCGTCCTTCGTGACGAGCTGCGGCAGCGCGTCCACGGTGTTCTTCAGGTTCAGCAAGCCACGCTTTTTGGCCTCCTTCTCCCACTCCTGCGAATAGTTGTTGCCGTTGAAGATGATCTGTTTGTTCTCCTTGATCACCTTCGGCAGCAGGTCGGCGACGGCCGCCGCGAGCTTCTTGCCGCCGCTCGTCGCCTTCTCGAGCTCGGTCGCGATGTAGTCGAGCGATTCGCTGACCGCGACGTTCAGCGCGATGTTCGGGTAGCCGATGCTCTGGTTCGACGACACGGCGCGGAACTCAAACTTGTTGCCGGTGAAGGCGAACGGGCTCGTGCGGTTGCGATCGCCGGCGTCGCGCGGCAGCTTCGGCAGCACGAGGACGCCGGTGTCCAGCTCGCCGCCGTGCTTGGTCGACTTGGCGCTGCCCTTCTCGATCTGCTCGAAGATGTCCGTCAGCATGTCGCCGAGGAAGATCGACAGGATCGCCGGCGGCGCTTCGTTGGCGCCGAGCCGGTGATCGTTGCCCGCGCTCGCGATGCTGGCGCGCAGCAGCCCCTGCCACTTGTTGACCGCGCGGATCACCGCCGTGCAGAACACCAGGAACTGCACGTTGTCGTGCGTGTTGGTGCCCGGCCCCAGCAGATTGTTGCCCTCGTCGTCGCTCATCGACCAGTTGAGGTGCTTGCCCGAGCCGTTGACGCCGGCGAACGGCTTCTCGTGCAGCAGGCAGGCAAGCCCGAACTTCGGCGCCGAGCGCTTGAGCGTCTCCATCATCATCATCTGATGGTCGGTGGCGACGTTGGCGTTCTCGAACACCGGCGCGATCTCGTACTGGCTCGGCGCGACCTCGTTGTGGC
>JAYVYV010000254.1:0-9796 GCA_043783985.1 Acidobacteriota bacterium
GCCGCGCAGGAACGGCACCGATGCGCCGCACGGCCACCCCAGCGTGGGGCACGCTTCTGTCGGCGCGATCCGCGGACGCCACGACTCCGGCGGCAGGAACATCGTCTCCGTCATGCCGAGCGGATCGAAGACGTGCGCCGCCGCGTAGCGATCGAGCCGCTCTCCGCTCACGCGCCCCACGATGTCCCCGAGCAGGAAGAAGTTGATGTCGCTGTAGACGAAGCGCTCCCCCGGCAGGGCCGTCGGCACCTCGTCGATCGCGCGGCGAATGGCTTCGTCGGCGCCGTGAAACTCGACCTCGAGCTCGAGATCGGGCCTCAGCCCGGACGTGTGCGTCAGCAGGTGGCGAATCGCGATGCCGCTCTTGCCGTTGCGCCCGAATTCGGGCACGTACAGCGCGACGGGATCGTTCAGCCGGATGCGCCCCTGCTCCACCAGCTGCATCACGCTCGTCGTGGTCGCCACGACCTTGGTCAGCGAGGCAAGATCGAAGATGGTGTCTTCGGTCATCGGCTCGGGGACCGGCAGCACCGCCCGCTGCCCGAACGCCTGGTGATAGACGATGGCGTCGCCGCGGCCGACGAGGACGACGGCGCCAGGCAGTTCGTGGCGCGCGATGGCTGCCTGGACGAGCGGCGCAATCGGGGCGAAACCGGCACTCGACTCGACCGCCGGCGAAGCGGTTTGGGCAGCAATCGGGACCGCCGCCACGAGGGCCGCGACTGCGAGTGCCGCGAGGGGATGTTTCACGGAAATCAATATATACTGAACCTTTACAGGGGGTTTCGAGCATGTGTCAGCGTCTTCATCTGTCCAGGGCCGTGCTGGCCGCCCTGTTCGCCGTGGCGCTCGCGGGCAGCGCCGCCGCCCAAACAGGCCGCGTCGGCGGGGTCGTCAAGGACGAGGCGGGCAATCCGATCAAAGGCGCCACGATCACGGCCGATAATCCGGCGGCATCGCCGAGCAGCTTCACCGCGACGACCGACGACAAGGGGCGCTTCTCGATCATCGGCCTGAAATCGGGACAGTGGTCGTTCGCGGCGCAGGCGCCGGGGTTCGGGCCGGAGGGCGGCAAGCTGAACGTCTCGACGATTGGCGCGCCGAATCCGCCGCTCACCTTCACGATGCGGAAGGGCGGAGGGGCGGGTCCGACCAGCGCGCTCGGCAGCACGGCCACCAAGGATCTGCAGGCGGACCTGCAGAACGCAGATGTACTCTACAACGCGCAGAAATACGACGAGTCGATCGCCGCTTACCGGCAGATCCTCGCCAAGGCGCCGGCGCTCAGCGTGATCAACCTGCAAATCGCCGCGGCCTACCGCAACAAGAAGGAATACGACAACGCGATCGCGGCGTACAACGACCTGCTCAAGACCGACCCGAGCAACGACAAGGCCATCGTCGGGCTCGGGATGACCAACCTGGAGAAGGGCGATCTGAAAGCCGCCGAGGACACGCTGACCAAGGCCGCCGAAGGCACGAAGCCGACGCGCGAGGTCTTCTACAACCTCGGCGAAGTGAAGTTCTCCAAGGGGCAGACGGACGAAGCGGCGGCGTGGTACCAGAAGGCGTCGGACCTCGACCCGTCGTGGGGCAAGCCGATCTTCAAGCTTGCGCTCGTCCAGTTGAACAAGGGCGACAAGGACGCGACGATCAAGATGCTGGAAAAAGTGATCAGCGCCGACCCGACGTCGCAGGAAGCCGCGCAGGCCAAGACCGTCATCGAACAGCTCAAGAAATAAAAAAGGCTGAGGGCTGAGGGCTTGGGGCCGAGGGCTCGCCGCCTCGGTGTACCAGCCCTGAGTCCTGAGCCCAAGCCCTGAGCCCTGTAAGCCGTGCCCCGCTCTCTCCGATTCATTTTCATTCTGGTGTTCGCGGCCCTCGGTACCGGTCTGGCGGCCGTCGGCGGCTGGCGGTACGCGCGCGCCTCGGCGCCGGTGAGCGGACCGATCATCGTCATCTCGATCGACACGCTGAGAGCGGATCACCTGCCGGCGTACGGCTATGCGAAGGTGAAGACGCCCGCGATCGACGCGCTCGCCGCGGACGGCGCGGTGTTCGAGCGCGCGTACTCGCACGCGCCGCAGACGCTGCCGGCGCACGCGTCGATCCTCTCCGGACGGCTGCCGTTCGAGACGGGCGTGCGGGACAACGTCGGTTTCACGGTGAAGAACGGGGAGCGGCTGCTGCCGCAGATGCTGCGCGAACGCGGCTTCACGACCGGCGGGATCGTGTCGGCGTTCGTGCTGCGCAGGGAAACGGGGATCGGCCAGGGGTTCGATTTCTTCGACGGCGAGATGCCGCCGGGGTCGCCGGAGCGGTCCATCGGCCAGGTCCAGCGCGACGGCGGCGAGTCCGAGCAGATAGCGGAGCACTGGCTCGACTCGATCGGCACGTCGCGCGCGTTTCTGTTCCTGCACTTGTACGAGCCGCACAAGCCGTACGCGCCGCCGGATCGCTTCGCCCAATACGCGCCCTACGACGGCGAGATCGCGTCCGCGGATGAAATCGTCGGCCGGCTCGTCAGATATCTGAAGTCCCACCAGCTCTACGATCGCTCCACCATCGTCCTGCTGTCGGATCATGGCGAAGGGCTGGGCGATCACGGTGAGCAGGAGCACGGCCTGTTCGTCTACGACGAGGCGATCCACGTGCCGCTCATCATCAAGCAGGAAGGCAACGCCGGCGCCGGACGGCGGATCGCGGACCTGGTGCAGCACATCGATCTGGTGCCGACGATCCTCGATCTGGTGAAGGCGCCCGGCGCGGGCAGCCTGCGCGGGCGATCGCTGAAGCCGGTGCTCGAAGGCACGGGCACGCTGCCGCCGCCGACGATCTACTCCGAAGCGTTGTACGCCCGCTACCACTTCGGCTGGAGCGAGCTGACCGCGCTGACCGACGAGCGCTACCGGTACATCGAGGCCCCGCGCGAGGAGCTCTACGACCTCGCGCGCGATCCGCGCGAGCGAATCAACATCGCGGAGGAGCGGCCGCAGCCGGCGCAGGCGCTGCGGAGCGCGCTCGATCGCGCAGCCGCCGGCGCGACGATCCCGGCGCCGTCGGACATTCCCGCCGACGCGCGGGAGCGGCTGCAGGCGCTCGGCTACGTCGGCGCGCAGACCGACGTGTCCGCCAGGTCAGGCGACGCGCGGCCCGATCCCAAGGACAAGCGGGACGTCCTCGAGCGGTACCGCGCAGCGGTCGATTTCGCGAGCCAGCGGAAATGGCCGCAGGCCATCGCGCTGCTGCAGCTCATCCTGCGCGACGAGCCGGAGATGGCCGACGTCTGGAGCCAGCTCGCCGTGTTCGCGACGCGTCTCGACCGCCACGACCTGTCGGTCGACGCGTACAAGCACTACATCGCGCTCGAGCCACAGGACCCGACCGCCTACATCGGCGCCGCGGCGGGCTTGCTGAAGCTGCGGAAGCTGGACGAGGCGCGCGAGCACGCGAGCCTCGCGGCCGACGTCGCGGCCGACGGCGACCATCGATCCAAGGCCTCGGCGCACGAGATGCTGGCGAAGATCGCCCTGGCGAAACACGATGCGGACGCGGCGCGCGAGGAAGCGGCGCTGGCGCGCGCCGAGGATCCGACGCTCCCGCTGCCGCTCTACATCGACGCGCGTCTGCTCTACGACCAGGGGAAATACGCCGACGCGCTACCTGGCTTCACGCAGGCGCTCGCCGAGCTCGAGAAGGCCGGGACGCAGCAGATCGCCGAGCTCCATTTCTATACCGCCGACACGCTGGCGCGTCTGGAACGATACCCGGAGGCGGAGACGGAGTTCATCGAGGAGCTCAAGTACTTCCCGCAGAACATCCGCGCGCGCGGCGGGCTGGCGATGTTGTATCAGGCCAGCGGCCGGCCGGATGACGCCGCCCGCGTCCTGGGCGACATGCTGCGGATTACGCCGACGCCGGACAGCTACGCGCTGACGGCGCGGCTCTACGCGATGTTCGGCAACCGCAAGCAGGCGGCGGCGCTGCGCGCCGAAGGGCGGCGCGCAGGGAAATTAGGAATTCAGAAGTAGGAATTTGGAATTCGAGCACGAATTCCAAATTCCAAATTCCTACTTCTGAATTCCTAAGTGGTCAGAACGTAAACCGCACCCCGACGCGCGCAACCCGCGGGTTCATGATTTCAAGCGCCTGACCGAAGCCGGTCGGGCCGGTCAGCCGGACGTCGTACTGCTTGCCGAGCACCGTCCCCGCGTTCAGCAGATTGAAGACATCGAAGTCGATGGCCAGCTTGGCGCCGCCGAACGTGAATTTCTTTTCCACGCGTCCGTCCAGCGTCGTGACCGTCGGGAGCCGGAAGTCGTCGACCTGCGGCACGAGGAGCACGGTCTTGTGGCCGAGCGGATCGCCGGTCGCGACGTTGCTCTGGAAGAACGGCTCCGCATAACCCTGCCGCGCGACGAGGTTCGCGCTGAGGCTCACCCCCCACATCGCGTCGTACAGCCCGTTGGCGATGATTTGATACGCCGGCGCCACCATGTAGATGCCGCTCTTCCCGCTGCCGGTCGACGCGCGTACGACCGCGCCGCCGTTCACCTGCGGGCCGGCGAACGGCCAGCTCGAGGACGCCGACGGCGCGCGCGTGGGATCGAGGATCGCTTTCGCCGGATCGTCGAAGTACTCCTGCCATTTGTTCGCCGAGACGCCGAGCCGCGCCATCCAGCGATGCGACAGGCGTTTGGTCGCGCTGAGCTCGAACCCCAGATAGCGCTGATGGTAGCCTTCGCGGGTCGTGAAGATTTTTCCGCCGCCGGGAGGCACGGCCGATGGGCTCAGTCCGTACAACGGGATCGAGTAGGCGCCGATTTCCGCGGCGGTGCCCGCGAGCGTGGACGTCCGCGAATAGTTCGCCTGCGTGACGCCGATGAGCGGCGTCCACGACAGATCTTCCATGCGCCGATAGGTGAACGTGCCGCTCACCGCGAATTGCGGTGTCACCTCCTTGTCGAAGCCGGCGAGGAATTCGTGGGTGACGGGCGCCTGGCTGCCGGACGCGACCCGGTTCACCGCGGCGGACGGATGCTTCGGATCGAAGCCGGCGAAGCCTTGCAGCCCCTGATTGGTCAGGATCTCGTTCAACTGGGCGACGCCGTCGCCGTTCCTGTCCACCGCGTTGTAGTACGCGTACGCGTACTGGATGGGCGACACGAATGCCGCCTGCGATCCCGGCAGCTGCGACGCGAACATCGCGTAGCTGCCCCTGACAATCGTCTTGCGCGCTTCGTCCACGGCGAGCGTGAGACCGACCCGCGGAGTCAGGCTGTTCCACACGAAGACGCCGTGAACGGCCGGCGTGCTCAACGCGGGCAGCAGCGTCTCGAACCCGGCCACCGCCGGCACGGACGCCGCGGCAAGCGAAGACACCTGGCGATCGAATCGCACGCCGCCCGTCAGCGTCAGGCGATCCAGCGAGATCGTGTCGGTGAGGTACCCGTTCATGTACTGAGCGGACGTGTTGGACTGGTAATCGCGCGCCACCTGTACCAGCATGTTCGGGTACCCGTCCCAGGACGCCACCACATGGCTGGCGGGCCAGGTCTGTCGCGTCTGCACGGGTGTGCGGCGCCATCCGGCCCCGATCCTCAGCTCGTGCGGCCCGGCGAAATAGCTGGCGTCGCCGCCCCCATACTGCTGTGGCCGGGTGCTCTGGAACTGGTAGTACGTGTTGTGGACGACGCCGCCGTCGTCGATGTAGTAGTCGGTGTCGAGGCCGCCGGCGGGCGTGAGCAGGAAGCCGGCGTCGATGTACGCCCCTTTCGCCGACGCGAAGAGGTTCTGGCCGGCGACGAAGTTGCCCTCGCCTTTGTAGTAGCGCGACGGTCCGGCCTGGTCCCACGTCGTCTCCGGCGGACGGGTCGGGCTCGAGTCCCGGCCCGACTTCGTCTTGTCGTTCTCGTAGAAGGTGAAGTTGCCGCGAACCGCGTCGTTCCGCTTGCCGTCGGCCTTGAACGCGTAGTTCTTGAACTGCGTGTCGTCGGGTTGACCCGTCAACGTGAGCAGATTGATCCTCGTCCGCGCCATCGTGGCCCAGATCCAGGCGACGTCCTGCAGGAGCGGGCCGCCCAGATCGAACCCGTAGTCCTGGTACTTGGCGGTGCGATTGCCCTTGCCGTTCGTGTTGCCGAGCGCCGCCGACAGCGCCGGCGAAAAATTCACGTCCTGGAGCTTCTCGTCCTCGAAATAAAACCGGCTGCCGCCGTGCGGCGTGCTGAGTCCCTTCTTCAGCACCATGTTGAGCTGCACGCCGGAGGTGGGGTTTCTGACGTCGGCGCCGCCGGTCGTGATGGCCATCTCCTGAAAGCTGTCGAAGTCGTAGTAGAAGGCCGACGATCCGGTGGAGTGCTCCGGGCGCACGACGCTGTCGCCCATGTCGGTGACGGGCACGCCGTCGAGGTTCCACGTGTTGTCGGTGGCCTGCGCGCCCTTCGCGTTGTAATTGGACTGCTGGCCCGATTCCGAACCGCCGACGTTGACGCGATCCATGTAGACGGTCGGCACCGTCTGCATCACCGCCCAGGGATCACGGGAGTTCGGCAGGTCCTGCAGCTCTCCTTCCGTGATGTGCGTGGTGGTCGTCTCGCGCCTCAGGTCGACCGCCGACGTGACGGCGACGACGTTGACGGTCTCGGGCGCGCCGGCGATCGCCATGCGCAGCAGCAGCGGCGTGCTCGCGCCGCTGAGCACTTCCACGTTGCTGTTGGTGGACGGGGAAAAGCCGGGCAGCGAGACCTTGAGCGAATAGGTGCCGACCGGAAGATTCAGGAAGTGCGCTTGTCCCTGCGCATCGGAGACCTGATTGTAAGAGACGGGGCCGGTGAGATCGGCGCTCGCGCCGGGCAGCCGGCCGCCCGCGGCATCCTCAATCGTGACATCGACTCGTCCGGTGAACACCTGCGCGTGCGCCGGCGACGCGGCCGCGCAGACGAGCGTAAGTGCCGCCGCCGCGGCGATCATTCTATTCCAACGCATCACGTCAACTGTCCCCCGTGCTGCCCATGATAGCCCGGACGCGGAGGCGCCGCCGCGCGCGTCACGAGCGCGTCCGTGCTTTCTTCAGATCCTCTTTCAGCAGGGGATTGACCCTGAACCCCGCTTTCTCGGCGGCCGCGATCTCGGCCTCTGCCTGCGCGTGCCGGCCGGTCAGCATGTACACGACGGCGAGGTTGTTGTGGGCCTCGCCGAGCTTCGGATCGACGTCGATGGCGGCGCCGTACTCCCGTTCGGCGTCCGCGAGGGCGTCGGAACGGAAGTACGCGCTGCCGAGCGCGAGCGAAATATAGGCCGGCGTTGGATCGGGTCTGCCCGTCGTGCGATGCTTCGCATCCTTCATCGCCCGGATGCGCATGTCAATCTGCTGAAGATTCGCGTGCGCCGCGGCGGTGTTCGGGTTCTTGCCGGGCTGCTGGTACAGCCGCTGTTCATCTTCGAGCGCCTTGATCTGATCGTCGATGCGCTGTTCGTAGGCCATCTGATCGCCGACGAGCGTGATGGCGTTTGCCTGGAACACCTCCCGGCACTTCTGATAGGCGGCCACCGCGGGGCGATACCGCTTGGTCGCCATGTACACCTGGCCCAGACCGTAGGGCGCCAGTTCGAGCGACGGATCGAGCTTGGCGGCCTTCTGAAATTCCTGTTCTGCCGCGTCGAAAAGCTCGCTGCGCAGGGCGTCCTGACCCAGGCGGTAGTGCTGCAGCGCGTCGCGGCGATCGCGGTCCGCGGTCGCGCGGCCGAGGACCACTTGCCAGCTCGACAAGGACGCAGCGTTGGCGACCAACGCGCAGACGACGAGAACGTGTTTCATGGCGTCCTCCCGAGTGTTTGCAGGAACTCACGCACCTTCGGCTGACTGGGGTCGAGCTCCAGCGAGCGGGCAAAGGCGCGGCGGGCGGCGCTCTTGTCGCCGGCGCAGAGCCGCGCCACGCCTTCCGATGCATAGGCCGGCGCATTCCGCGGCGAGAGCCGTTCGGCTTTTTCGAAATCCGCCGCGGCGCCGGCACATTCGTGGGCGTCGACGCGGTACCGGCCGCGAAACAGCCAGAATTCCGCCTCGTCCGGCTGCGCGCGAAGCGCCGCGTTCACGAGCGCAAGGCTGCGGCCGGCCTGTCCGGAGCGCTGGTACCCGATCGCCCGTCCAATCATCAGCTTCGGCCCGTCGGGTAATCCGTGGGACAGCGCCCGGAGCAGCAGATCGTCGGACCGGTCGAGGTCGCTGCCGCGGGCGAACAGCAGATCGCTCAGGTTCCACAGCGCCGATGAGAGATTCGGATCCAGCGCCAGCGCATGCTCGAACGCTTCCATCGCCGGCACGGCCTTGCCGTGCTCTTTCAGGATCACGCCTTCGTTGTTGTACGAGCCGGGCGTACGCGTCGCACCGGCGGTCTGGCTCGACGAGGGGCCGCCGTCGCCGACGTAGCCGAGCGATTTCAGCTTCGCGAGCGTGTCATGATCGACTGTGGCGCCGTTCGACGCAGGCGGGGCCGCGGGCTGATACTGAGCCATGTAATCGACTCGCGGGGCCGACGGCGCGGCGACGCCGGGCAGCGGCGGGCCTTCGACGTCCCGTCCGGGCGGAAGCCCCAGCAGCGCGAGCAGCGTGGCGCAGACCTGCTGCACGCTGCCGCGGCCGCTGTGTCCGGTCGAGGGCGCGATGCCAGGCCCCCACAGCACATACATCCCCTCGCTGCGATGCCACCTCGCCGCCGTCGTCGTGGCGTTGGCCGAGAGCATCGTCGGCCGGCCGTCCTTCCAGAGAAAACCGTGGTCCGACGCCAGCATCAGCACCGCGTGCGCGTCTTCGGCGAGGCGCACGTACTCGCCGAGACGCTCGTCGATCTGCCGGAAGTACCGCTCCGGCACGTCGTGGTAGCGCTCGTAATCGGCCGGCGAGACCTGCGGCTGCTTTGGCGGCGCGAAGGGCGCAAAGACGTGACCGATTGTGTCCGTGCCCTCGAAATACACGATCGCGAGATCCGGGCGATCGCGCGTGAGCGCCTCGCGCCCGAGATCGTCGTAGACCCGGGTGTCGATCAAAATGCGACGCAGGGCGCTGACCGGCTGGGCGTAGGGATCGTCGGATTCGGCGGAGCGTCCGTATTCCTCATGGCTCAACCACGGCAGGTAGGCCTTCAGCGCCGCCTCGTCGACGGTCCGCTCCGCGCGGGCGAGCGCATCGCGCGCCCAGCCGTCACGATCGGCGGGATAGACGACGCCGGCGGGTGGCGCGTCCTCCTTGAACAGGAACGTGAACAGGCGATCGGACACGATCGTGCCGTTGACGGCTTCCGCAGGATATGTGGCCCACAATCCGAGCGCTGCGACCCGCTTGCCGCCGGACGAGGCCATGTTCCAGATCGCGGGAGCGCGGCGCAGGCTGCTGGTGATCGGCTCTTTCGCGCCGGTCTTCGGATCGAACTGCACGAAGTCGAGGATGCCGTGATCGAGCGGGCTGACGCCGGTCATCATCGACGTCCAGATCAGCGGCGAGAGCGGCGGACGGATCGTCTCGAGGACGCCGCTGGTGCCTTCACGCACCAGCCGCGCCAGGTTCGGCATCGCGCCGTTGGCAAGGTAATCGTCGAGAAGCTGCCAGTCGGCGCCGTCGAGGCCGACGAAGATCACCCGCCGTCCGGACGACGCGGAGGGCGACGCGGGGCGGGACGAGGGCGATCCGCAGAAAGTGGCCAGTAGCGCGACGGCAAGGATGAAAAAAAAGAAGGGCCTCGTCATCGCTGACGAGGCCCTTATACCACGTTTCAAATTGCCGACCGTCGGATCAGAA